>JAFGWA010000034.1 GCA_016937715.1 Candidatus Goldiibacteriota bacterium | reverse complement strand
CTGAACCTCCTGGGTCCCTTAGATTTTACTACAGGAAACCCACCTTAAAAAGCTCAAAATTTAGTCTTAAAAAACTAAGCCATTATATCTTTACCGAAAACCGCTGCCGTTACAAAAAAAAGAACGGCAAAATACGGTATGTTAAACGGAAAATGCGTAAAAGCAAAAGCCAAAATACCCGACAGCGCCGCAAGCGCCGTAAAGCTGCGCGCCCTGTATAAAGATATAACGCAGGCGGTTAAAGCAAGAATAAAAAATATAAATCCTACAATACCCGTTTCCGCAAGTACCTGCAGATAGTCGTTATGGGAATACGCTTCGTCATGCGGTTTATAAAAGTTATTTGAATCTTTATCGTACACCAGAGCCTGATAATACGGGGACTGCACCCTGAAATTTGCCGCCCCCACGCCAAACAAAGGCTGTGCGGCAGCCATCTTTACAGAAGCTTTCCACAGCAGCACCCTTATGAAAACAGAATCTTTCTTTGTGTTAAGAATAAAAACGGATACTAAAACAGCTGCCGTCATTATTACGGCTGCAAGGGCAAGCGCCTTTTTTTTATCCTTTGACTGAATAATTAATACCGCCGCTGATACAGCGCAAAAAACGGCTGTCCCTGCCGCGCTTTTGGTCAGAAATACCGACAAGGCGGAGAGTAAAAATAAAATAAATTTAAATTTATATCCGGCGCTGCCGCTTTTTTGCAGGATAAACGGGGCGCAGAACACAAGAAAAACGGCAAAATTATCCGGATTCCCGAATAAAGAATACACCCTGCCCCCAAAATAATCCTTAAAAAGTACCCCTTCCCCCGCGGCAAAAAAGGCCGCCTGCGCCAATCCGGCAGCCACCGACACCGCGGCGGATAACACAATTATTAAAGAGGCTTTTTTCACTTTCACCGGCGCAGCCTGCAGCAGAATTACAATAAAAATTATATTTAAAAACATGTAAACCTGCTCTGTTTTTAAGGTGCTGTTTAAATCGGGGTTGAAAATACCGGACAGAGAAACAGATGCAGTCAAAGCGGTTAAAGAGAGCGCGATGAAACCCGCCTTTTTTTCCGGATGCAGCATGCCAAAAAAAACAGCTGCCGATACATAAATGCCAAGGCATATTAGTTTTACGGTATGATTTTCATAAGCAACCGCCGCGGCTCCGCCGGACAGCAGAAACACAGATATAAAAGAAAGGCTTATAATTTCAGTAATTTTACCCGGAAAATCTTTTGCGCCGGCGGCAGTCATCATTTATTTGTCATTCTTTTCCGTAAGGAATTTTTTTAACTCCTTGGTAAAAGCGTTAATATCCTTAAACTGCCTGTACACAGAGGCAAATCTTACATATGCCACTTCATCCATAAGCGCAAGTTTTTCCATGATGATATTACCTATAACCGTGGACGGGACCTCTTTTTCCATCTTGCTGTAAAGCTGTTTTTCTATTTCATCCACCACTTCTTCAAGCTGCTCAACAGATACAGGCCGCTTTTCGCACGCTTTTATCAGCCCGCTTAATATTTTTTTACGGTCAAAGGGCTCTCGCCTGTTGTCCTTTTTTACAACCATAGGAAGCGAATGTTCTATCTGCTCATATGTGGTGTACCTTTTAGCGCACTTAAGGCATTCCCTTCTGCGCCTTATGGCTTCGCCGTCTTTACTTTCCCTGGAATCAACAACTTTATCCGATTTGTGGCTGCAGTAAGGACACTTCATCTGATTCCCCTCCCTGACAGTTTATCAAGTTCGGCAACAGCCTTTTCATCTTTGGGAAAAAAAGCAAGCATCCGTTTATATGTTTCAGCGGCCATCTGATAATTATTCATATTCTCATACAGCATGGCAAGGTTATAGTAACCTTCCCTGTATTGCGGCCATAATTCAAGAGCCCTGTTAAAGGTGTCTTCCGCCATTTTTACCTTTCCGTTATTGTAATAAATAATGGCAAGGTTGCTGAAACTTGAAGACATTGATACATTATCCCTGAACCATTGTTTATCGGGTTCCACGGCTTTTTCATAATACTGCCGTGAACGTTCCAGAAATTCCGCAGTCTGTTTTTTATCTTTTGTATTTCTTGCCGCCAGCATATGAATGTAGCCAAGATAACTGTAAGGCGTTGCGAATGACGGGTACATTTCGGAGTACTTAAGGCACAGATTTGCGGCCCTTTCAAATTCACCGGAATTTATAAAAACAGTCGCCAGATCAAGCGCGAAATAAGCGTTATTAGGGTCCCTTTTTATGGCTTCATCGTAATATTTTACGGCTTCGTTATAACCGTTTTTATCCACCCTTTCACCGTAAAACTTGTACGACCGCGCTATATTATTGTAATTGTATCCGTTTTTGTCATTCAATTTAAGCGTATGTTTGTGGACTTCTATCGCCTGCTCGATATAATGCTTCTGGCGCGCCGTGTCCCGGTCCGCCCTGGCGCAGCGTTCAAAACCTATTCCGTATTTCACCCAGTAAATTTCCCTGAAAGGATTTAACTTCACGGCTTTATCATAAAACTCAAGCGAACGCGTTTCTATGCCCTGTGTTTCCGCCGCGATATTGCCCACTTTATAATACATATCAGCAGCCCAGTACCGGGTAAGCATAACAGTTAACGCGAGGGTAAGAAATACCGAAGACCATACAAAAAAAGATTTATTGCCTCTGATAAACGCAGGCGCCTGCCACACAGTTTTTGTATTAAGGCCGCCCATAATAAGTATTACCGCAAGGGCTATCCAGAACATAAAACCATAAGCCACGACAGTGTAATTAAACAGCCCCTGGATAAAGTAAGCAATGACAAGCATAAAGAAACCAAAAGCAATATACCTTCTTGTTATATTTTTTTCGCCGAAAATCACGTTAAACGTTTTTTTGAAAAAAGCGGCCAGCAGCAGCATAAACATTCCAAAACCCGCGATTCCCTGGGTGGCAAGGTACTGCAGGAAAATATTGTGCGTCTTTTCCGGAGTGCCGTTCCACTCTATTCTCCAGTATTCGGGAAGCCTGTAATAAGGAAACATTACCTGAAAGGTATCCAGCCCTTTGCCCACGATTGGATTGTCCCTGAACATCATAAGCGCGCTTTTCCAGATATATACCCTGGGTGTCTTATTAATCCCTTCCGTAAATATCATGGTTATCCTTGCATAAAGGTCCCTGAACGCTTCCTGCACCTTATCCGAGAATACGGCTGTTATGGCGAAGATAACCACAAAACCCAGAAACCAGTATTTATTGGAGGCAAATATGCCGTGTTTTTCTTTTTTTGAATCTATAAACGTGTAGATTATAATTAAAACCAGGGTAACAAGAAAACTTAAAAAACCCGCCCTTGATTTTGTCAGAAACAGTATAATAACGGCCGCTACAAGCATAAAGAGCACGGCGGATTTTTTAAACGTATCTTTGGTGACAAAGAAAAGTATGAAAAACAGCGGTAAAATTTCCACAAGATACGCGGCAAGAAAATTGGGATTTCCAAGCGTGGAAAAGAACCTGCCCGGATTATACGTTTCCGGATTCCAACGTATAAAATCAATGCCAAAATTCTGCGCGAAACCGTAAGCGGTTATAAAAACCGTGGATGTAAGCGTAAGCGTGATGATTTTTTTTACACTGCGGTCCGTACCCAGAAAATTAACAAGCAGAAAGAAAAAAACAGTGTAATTAGTAACGGTTAAAATGCCTTCAAAATCCTCATACACGCCGAATACGGACACGTTTAAATTAACGGTTATTACCGTGGAAATTAACGAAACAGCCAGAAGCCCAAGCACGGGAAAATCAAAAGCGGTTTTCACAAAAGAAAATCCCTTATCAGTTATTATTTTTATAATCCAGACGGCGGCGCCTAAAATGGTAAAAAACCTGAAAATATACATTTTGTTGATTTCAAACACGTCATTTGTGCGGGTATAAAATATAACAGGTATAAGCAGCACCATTGAAAGCACCGCAAGTTCTATAAATTTACCGCCAAGTTTCCTGGTATCCATTTGCCCTCGATTATTTTTTCAGTTTAATAAACAGTATAGTTAATGCCTTTTATATCTTTCGCGGTGGAATTTATATAAATCCAGCCGTTCCCGTAATCGTAATACCAGCCTTTGCCCTGCGTTGCAGGTATTGAATTGCCCAGTGTCACCTGATTTCCCCTGGGAGAAGCATTAAGCGGAAAAGCGCACTTTACCGCAGGCAATTGATTGCCTATCATTTCTTTTATCCATGGTTCATCTTCATTTAAGTTTTCCGGAAAAAACGTGTTATTGCCGTAATAAATATGAACCGCGCCGCGTATGGCCGATAAATTGCCAAGCGTGGCGCCAAGGTTCGCTTTTTCAAGCATCTGCCCGAACTTTGGCACAGCCACAGCAACAAGAAGCCCCATGATACCGACTACCACCATAAGTTCAATAAGCGTGAAACCGTTATTTTTTAATCTCATCTATTCTGTTTTAAACCTTCCTGAATTTTTTTTAAGCGTCTTTATGATGCTGTTCAATTCATTTATGGTCTTTTTAACTTCCGCTTTTAAACCTTTGTGTTTTTTTATATCCTTTGTCAGTTTGTCAGATACCGCCATAATTTTATTTATCGTGTTTCTGTCCTCTTTCACAAGGTTTCTTACCCCCGCAATCATCGCGTTCATTGAATCCGCAAGGCCGTGAAGTTCGTCGCTTTTTCTGAATTTTACGCTTACGCATAAATTACCTTTTGCTATTTCTTCGGCGACCTTTTTCATCCTGTAAACAGGGCCCGCTATCCTGTGGGATATTAAAATACCCGCAATACAGGAAACAACTGACAGCACAATAAGCGGAAGTATTAAAAGTTCGGTTGTCTTAATATAAATATCGCCGAGTTTTTTTGACGCTTCCGGGACAAAGAAAAATTCCTCAATAACGTTCTGCCATATAACATAAAAAGTCGTGAACGAAACGGTAAAAACAGTTATCAGTATAAAAAACAGAAGCATTAACACAAATTTGTACTGAAACTTTTTATCAACTATATATATTTTGCGCTTGTATCCTTTTGTTTCCATAAGCCCCTCCTTTTAATAAGCGGAATAAACAGTACCGTTAATATCAAATGCCGTTGAATTGATAAATACCGTGCCGTTTGAATTATTGTAGAACCAGCCGGCGCCGGCAATTACCGGCCCTTCAGCCGCGCTTACAGTCACGCTATTGCCGTAAGGCGGCGTGGCAGCGGGATACTTTGCCTTAACAAAAGGAACCCCGCCGTTAAGCACTGATTCAAATGCCGGCTCTGCTGCCGGGTCAATAGAATTCGGAAAAGCCATATTTGTAGCGTAATAAATAGAAAGCGAAGACCTTAGAGAAGACAAATTTCCCATCGTGGTTCCCAGATTTGCCTTTTCAAGCAGGTTCTTGTACTTTGGTATTGCCACCGCCGCAAGAAGCCCCACGATAGCTACAACCACCAGCAGTTCTATTAAAGTAAAACCTTCCCTTCCCCCTGTTTTCACTTTTATCCCCCTTTTATTTGTCGTACACCGGGAATTTAGCGCACAGCGATTTAACCTGACCGCGGATTTTTTCTTTTAATGCCGCGTCCCCGATATTTTTCAGCACCTGATCCATCCAGTCCGCGATTAGTGTCATTTCTCCTTCTTTCATGCCCCGCGCGGTAATAGCGGGCGTTCCTATCCTGATGCCGGATGTGACAAACGGGCTTTCAGTGTCAAAAGGCACGCCGTTTTTATTCAATGTTATTCCCGCGTCTTCAAGGGCTCTCGCCGAATCACGCCCGTTGATTTTATTGGGCCTTAAATCAAGCAGAATCATGTGGCAGTCAGTGCCGCCGGTTAATATTTTATAGCCTTTTTTCAGAAGTTCAGCGGCCAGAGCCTGCGCGTTTTTCATAACCTGCTGCTGATAATCTTTAAAAGCAGGCGTCATTGCCTCTTTAAAACAAATCGCCTTGGCGGCTATCACATGCATTAAAGGCCCGCCCTGCAGCCCCGGAAATACGGCTGAATTTATCTGTTTGGCGTATTTTTCTTTGCACATTACCATGCCGCCCCTTGGCCCTTTTAAGGTCTTATGCGTGGTGGTTGTTACAAAATCAGCGTACGGAACCGGATCCGGATACAGTTTGGCGGCAACAAGCCCCGCGTAATGCGCAATGTCGCACATAAGCAGCGCGCCCACGGAATCAGCTATTTCCCTGAATTTTTTAAAGTCTATCTGCCTTGGATATGCCGACGCTCCCGCCACTATTATTTTAGGCTGCACTTCTTTTGCCGCAGCCGCTATTTCATCATAGTCAAGCATATACGTTTCTTTATTCACGGAATACGCGTGCGCTTTGTAAAGTTTGCCCGACGAAGATGCCGCCGCGCCGTGCGTTAAATGTCCTCCCGCCGCAAGGTTCATTCCAAGTATTGCATCGCCCGGCTGCAGCATCGCAAGATAAACGGCCTGGTTTGCCTGCGAACCGGAGTTTGGCTGCACATTGGCGTGTTCCGCGCCAAACAGCTGTTTTGCCCTGTCAATGGCAAGCTGTTCCACCCTGTCTGAATTGCCCACGCCCTGATAAAAACGTTTTGTAGGGTATCCTTCCGCGTACTTATTTGTAAACACGGAACCCTGCGCCTGAAGCACGGCTTCATCCGCGTAGTTTTCCGACGCTATCATTAAAAGCGTTTCCTGATTTCTTTTCACTTCATCTTTGATTATTTCCGCCACTTCACTGTCTATTGCTTCAATGTAATTTGTAAAATCCATTATTATTACCTCCGTAATATTATTTCATATTTTTATTTTCAACCGCTTTAATCTTGTTTAGCCGCCTGTCATGCCTGCCGCCTTCATATTGGGTGGCAATCCAGATACCCGCTATTTCTTTTGCAATGTCTTTTCCTATAAGACGGCCGGGCATCACCAGCACATTACTGTCGTTATGCCGCCTTGTCATTGCGGCTGAAAATGTATTATCCACAAGCGCGGCGTAAATGCCCTTTATCTTATTGGCAACAATTGACATGCCGATCCCCGTCCCGCAGAAAAGAATTCCCCTTTCAGACTGTCCCTTAACGACAGCATCACAGGCAAGCTCCGCGAAATCCGTATAATCACACGACTCTTCAGTATATGTGCCGTAATCCTTCACTTCATGGCCCTGTTTTTCAAGGTGCTGTTTTATAAAGTCTTTTAATTCCAATCCCGCGTGGTCGCTGGCAAGCGCTATTTTCATTGATTGCCTCCGGGAAGCGAGTTAATAAGAAATTCGTTTTCTGAATTGAACTTTTCAACCGCCTGCGGCGCGAAAATTATATCCCACAGCCAGGAAAGCGTAAATATAGTTACGCCCGATATGAATACCGCCTTAGTCACACCGTAGTCATAACCCGGCTCTGCCGGAGCGAAGAACTGCTGAACGCTCAGTCCCATGATAATAAGGGATACTATTTCCGCGCTCATTAAAGACAGCCCCGTGTTCTGGTCTTTACCGTAAAAATGTCCGGAACCGTGCAGCACAAGGCCCGGAAAAACAGCTTTCTGAAAGGCCTGATCCTTATCCAAAGGAGTAATCAAAGAAGTCACTTCCGCGTCATCCGCTGACATATATTCTTCTTCAAGCCAGCTTGAAGCTGTGGTGGTGTGTTTTATGTACCTTACTTCCCCCCACGGTATATTGGCCTGCACGCCGTTGGGCAGTTTAACCGTAAGATAATATGAATCAAACGAAATAACATCCGCTTCAAACCTCTGCTCGTCTTTCAGGATAACCGTATCAGCAAACAATCCGGCGGAAAACAGAAAGATAAAAAGAGCCGCACTGATTATTTTTTTCAAATTGGCCTCCGAATAATTTTTTTAGTGCCCGCTTGCCTTTTAATTTCTGTCAGCGGCAGGATAAGGCGCCGCGTTTTTCAACTGCGTAAAAATGCCGTTTTTCCCCTTTTTTAAAAGGGTTTTTCAGATAATACTTAAAAAAATAAATTATGCCTGAAGATATTTTAATCAATATATTATATATAAAAAACATGGGCAGGTCAACAACGATAAGGGCGAATACTTTATTTTTTGTAAATTACAGGTGAAGATATGTTAACACCAGGGGGTGATATGGATGTTTCCCACATTTTAGAGAGAGTAACGGCGTTGGATGAATCTGAACTGTTATACGAACCCCTGCCCCCTCCCGCCATGTAGTCATAAGCGAATGCATATGAATATATCAATAAGACTATCCCCGCAATAACCCCTGTCTTTAATCTCATCTCTCACCCCGAGTAGT
>JAFGWA010000033.1 GCA_016937715.1 Candidatus Goldiibacteriota bacterium | reverse complement strand
TTATTAACATATAACGCAGGAGGATATTAATGAAAAAATTACTGCTGGTGATATCAATTTTAACGGCTTTTTCGGCTGTTTCTTTGGCCAATGGCGATTACGGGACTCCTGGCGAGTTCTTAAACTGGGGAGCAGGCGCGCGTTCGCTTGGTATGGGCAAAGCTTTTACCGGCCTTGCAGATGATGCTTCCGCGGTTTACTATAATCCCGCGGGGCTTGCGCAGCAGAACCCTTACCAGCTTACGCTTATGCACGTTTTATTATATGAAGATACCATGTATGATTTTGCCGCGGCATCCGTGCCGTTTTCCGGCGTTGGAACTTTTGGGCTTGCTTATGTACGCCTTGGTTCTTCAAATTTTGACGGCAGGTCGGAATTATGGGAAGCAATGGGTAATTTTGATATTTCAAATCAGGCAATTTTCATCTCTTACGCGCGCGATATCGTGGGGCCTTTAAGCGCGGGTATAAATCTTAAGGTTATTATGGAATCCGTATTTGATAAAAGCGGCGCGGGTTACGGCGCTGACCTGGGTTTAATGTTTGTCCCGTCTGAATATGTAAGTTTTGGTTTAAGCGTAATTAACGTTCTTCCGCCGGCGGTAAAACTTGACACTATGACAGAGACTTTCCCTATGGTAATTAAATTTGGCATAGCGGGAAAATTTCTGGGTGAAAGGATTATACCCACTCTTGACGTGGAAAAAGAACTTTCAAATAAAGATTTAAAATTTAAAATGGGGCTTGAAGTTTACCCGTTAAATGACCTTGCCATAAGGGCGGGTTTGGATGAAACGGAAATAACTTTCGGCGCCGGTTACAAGTTCCTTAAACACTATAAGGTTGATTATTCGCTTTCGTCTCAGGAATTATCGCAGCAGCTGGGCGTGCTTGGCATGACTCACAGGGTATCATTTACGTTTATGTTCGGCGGTTTTGACGTCAATGTAAGCGCGGAACCAAAAATATTCTCTCCCGTGGGGACAAGAAAAAACACCACGCTTACAATTTACGCAAGTACTAAATACCCCATAACGGAATGGGAGCTTAATATAATAAATGAAGATGATGATGTTGTAAGAAGCTACAGCGGCGATGATAATCCGCCGGTATCAATCATATGGGACGGCAAGGACGACCGCGGACTGCCCGTATCGGACGGCGAATACAAATGCGTAATGAAAGTAATTGATAAAAACGGAAAAGTAAACGAATCAGGCGCTGAAAGCGTCAAAATATCAAGCGCGCTTCTTAATCAGCCGGGCACGATAGAGCTGGAAGAATAATTAAAAGGCCGCTTAAATAAAAACCATTATTGAAAAGGTGAAAAAATGAAATTAAAAATTACGTTTTTGGTTATAATCCTGTGCGCTGCCGTATCTGTGCCGGTATCCGCGGAAGATGACAGGGGAAAAGAAATTTCCAAAGACTGGCAGGCCGCGATAGAAGCTTACAAAGCGGCGCCGGACGCGTCTGAAACCATAGAACGTATGAACAATTTTGCCGAACGCTGGAAAAACACCAATAGATTTGAAGCTGCCAGGGCAAAGTATCTTAACGCGGAAATATTTTATAAGTCAAAGAAATATCAGGCGGCGCATGACGCTTATAAAAAAGTTGTAGATGAATTCGGTTCGTCGCCATACGCGGATTCGGCAATGTATAAGATGGGCGAATGCCTTTACAATATGGGCAAATACACGCAGGCAATAGAACTTTTAACCAATTTCAGGTTTAAATTTTCATCAAGCGTTTTTCATATGGAAGCTGTTTATGTGACGGCGCTTTCGCACCTTAACCTTCTTGAATATAAAAAAGCGGACAGGGAACTTACCCAGTTTCTTGAAAAGAATCCGTTCTATGCGGCGGATGAAAAAGTAAAACTTATAGGCGGCATCATAGATTTTTATCTTGAAAGGTACGATGCGGCCGCTGAAAAACTTAAAAGGATAAAGACTGATGCGGCGTATTATTACCTTGGCCACAGCCTTACGAAATCCGGCAAATATCTTGAAGCCGCCACCGCCTTTAAAAAACTTGGCGAAGAGTTTAAAACAAGCAAATACCTTGAAAGCGCGCAGTATAATAAAGCGGAGGCTTTTTATAAAGGGCTTAATTTCCCGGTTGCCGCCGCTGACTATAGAACCTTTTTGTTAAGGTTTCCCACAAGCGAACTTGCGCCTTACGCTTCTTTAAAATACGCGTCCACGCTTTTTAATGACAGAAAGTATAAAGAAGCGGCAAAAGCATACGATAATGTTATGGCGGGAAACGGCGACGCAAGGGTAAAAGCTTATGCCAGGTATTTATCGGGCGAATGCGCAAGGATACTTAATGACAATAAAGGCGCGCTTGTTTCTTATGAAAAAGTTATAAGCGATTATCCCACAATATATGACGCGCTGGCTTCCGCGCAGTTAAGGGCCGGCTGGTGTTATCTTAACCTTGGGCAGTATGACAAAGCGGAAGAAACTCTTACAAGTTTTACTCAGAAATTCACCACTCATGATGACATTGCCACGGGTTATTACCTTTTAGGCAATGCCAATTACAATAAAAAACAGTATGACCAGGCTGTGGCGCGTTACAGGTTTATTCTTGAAAAATTCAATTACGGCAATATATCGGAAGCCGCGCTTTTAATGATGGCGCTTTCATACTATAATCAGAAACAGTATGATATGGTTGCCACGGAAGTGGCGCATTCATTAAATCAGCTTTCCGCCAAATTTAAGGATCCTGAAGGCAAGAAAATAAGGGCAAGGTCGTATTTTTACCTTGGGCAGGCTTATTTTAAAACCGGTCTTTTTGGGCCTGCCGCGAAGGCATTTAAGTCCATACTTGACGACTATTATGAAAGCGACATTACAAATGAAGCAAGGGCAAACCTTGCCTGGTGTTATTATGAACTTGAAAATTTTCAGGGCGCAAGGACAATGGCAAGGGATGTAATAAACAGCAATCTTTCAAATTCCGAAGTTAAGAACGCGTGCGAAATATTAATAGCGCACTCTTATTTCAGCGAAAAGAATTTTGAAACGGCAATCAGCAAATACACGGAATTTGCCTATGCCCACGCCAAGGATAAAGACGGCGAACTTACCGCCGAAGCTCTTTTTCAGAAAGGTAAAGCCCAGGAGATATTGGAAGCGTATGGCGACGCGCTGGAATCGTGGAAAACATCCGCTATTAATTATCCCAAAAGCAAAAGGGCGGCGGAATCAACATTTAAAGCCGCTGACATTTATTTTAAAGCCCAGCAGTATCAGACCGCGATAGACTGGTACAGGCAGGTAATGGCAAAGTTTCCTGACACTGAATTTGCCGAAGATTCAATGCTTGCGATAGCGGAAGTTTATTACAATTCGGGCAAAGAAGCGGATGCCGTCAAAGCGTACAATGATTTTCTTAAAAAATACCCTGACAGCAATAAGATACAGAACGTGGAAGAGGGAATGCAGAGGGCTATGTTTGTAAAAGCGGAAAAACAGGAAAATCCCGACATGATGCTTGAATTTTACGAAAAGTATCCGGAAAGCAACCTGGCTATGAACGCTTTATATTCAGGGGCGGAACTTTACTATAAAAACAATAAATTTGAAAAAGCCATTGATACTTTTAATAAATTAATAGAGCAGTTCCCCAATGATTCAATGGCAATAAACGCCAACTATTATGTGGCCGCCTGTTATCAGGAACTTAAAAGGTTTGAAGACGCGATTGCGGCGTATAAGGCTTTTGTTAAAAATTATCCCAAACATGAACTTGCGGCTGAAGTTACCTTTAACCTTGCCACCACGGCTTTTCAGGTTAAAAACTACCCCGAAGCGATATTTTACTACGAACGCATAAATGAAAAATATCCCGACAGCCAGTACGCGAATAATTCAATGTATAATTCCGCGCTTGCTTACACGGAACTTGGCAAACATGATAACGCCATAAAAATTTACAATGATTTCATGGTAAAATTCGGGGATGATGATAAATCCAAAGGTTTAAAGGCGTACATAGCGCAGATATATTTTGAACAGAAACGTTATGTGGAAGCGCTTAAGGCGTTTGAAGAGGTTTATCAGACAGGCACCGATGAAGAAAAAATTCAGGCGCTTTATACAATGGGAAACATATACGGCACCACTGAAAATTTTGAAAAGCAGATAGAAACGTATAACAGGTTAATTGACGTTAAGCCTTCTGACAATGTGTACAGGTTAAACGGGCTTATAGACCTGGCCGGCAAATATGAGGAAAAACAGGCGTGGAAAGACGCGGTAAGGATTTATGAGGTGATTAAAATAAGTAAAGGAACAAAAGAATACGTTGATTTTGCCGCAAACAGGATTCCCACGATACAACAGGCATACCCGGAAGTTTTTAAAGCAAAAGAGCCCGGGGCAAAAAAATAAGATATCATATCAAATAAGGAGGAAGTAGAATGAAACGCAGTTGGACATTGGTTTTAACTTTTGTACTTTCAGTGTTTTTTGCCGGAGCTGTTTTTGCGGCGGAAGGCGGGGAAGCGGGCGGATATCAGATTGACACGCTTCAGGTTTTAAGAAGCAGCTGGGTTATTATACTTATGCTTGTGCTTTCAATAGTTGTGGTGGGCGTAACAGTGGAAAGGTTCATGTATTTTCAGAAAAACAAACTTGATTCAGATAAATTTATGGCCAAGATTAAAGGTTATATAGTTGATAAAAAGTTTGAAGAAGCGGAAGAGTTCTGCAAAAATACAAAAGGAAACGTTCCAAAAGTTATCCTTGAAGGGCTTGAAAACAGGTTTCTTCCAAGGGAAGAAGTTTCAAAACTTATGGAAGTTGCCCATATGGAACAGAAAATAAACATGGAACGCTACCTTGGCGTCCTTGGAACCCTGGGTAACATTTCCCCGTTTATAGGGCTTCTTGGAACGGTTCTTGGTATTATAAAAGCTTTTAAAGACCTTGCTTCTTCAGCCGGCGGAGGGCCAGAAGTTGTTATGGTAGGTATAGCCGAAGCCCTTATAGCCACGGCTGCAGGCCTTGCGGTTGCTATTCCGGCCGTTGTTATGTTTAACATATATACAAAAAGGGTAAAAAACATAGCTGTGGAAATGGAAGCTATGGCTAAAAAAATGCTGGTATTACTTGCGAACTACGCGGAGGGCTCCAATGCAGGCCGGAGGAAATAGCGACGAAGGGATAACAAATATAAATGTTACCCCGCTTGTAGATATCGCGCTTGTTCTGGTTATCATCTTTATGGTAACCGCTCCTATGACGGTGCAGTCCGGTATAATTGTCAACAGTTCAAAGGTGACTGCGTCAGTCGGAAAAAGCACCAAAAGCGACGCCATACAGGTAAAACTTACGGCAAGGTCCATACTTATCAATAATAATAAAGTGGAGCCTGACCAGTATGTTGCGCAGTTAAAGGCGCTGCTTGCAAAAAATGAAAAAAAACTGGTTATGATAACCACTGACAGGGTGGTGCAGCACGGTACGCTTGTCACCATACTTGACGAATCAAAAAAGGCGGGCGCTAAAACGCTTACCCTTATGAAAGAAGAGAAAAATAAATAAAAATTAATAAATCCGGAGGAAAGACATGAGTGTTGATGTCGGTGAAGACGCAGATCCGATAACGGAAATAAACGTAACGCCGCTGGTTGACGTCTGCCTTGTGCTTGTTATCATATTTATGGTAACGGCGCCCATGATGACGCAGTCAAAACTTTCGGTGACGCTGCCCAAAGCAGCCACGGATGAATCTAAAAATGAAGACCACGTGACGATAACGATAGATAAAGACGGCAAGATAAACGTTAATGAAACCGTGGTATACAGCATTGCCCAGATGGAGCCCGTTCTGGCAAGGAAACTTGCGCAGTCTGATGAACAGGTGGTAATTATAAAAGCGGATGAACTGCTGGAAAACGGCACGGTTATGGATGTAATGGAAGCCGCAAAAAAGGTTAAACCCAAGAAAATATACTTTGCTACCCAGCATAAAAAAGAGGGGATATAAAATGTTTGCCGGCGATTTTGACGTAAAGGGAACTTCGGGAAGTTTTGCTTTTTCAATAACAGTACATATACTTGCGTTTTTAATGTTTTTGTCTTTTCAGGCAAAGCAGAAAAGGACACTGGCCGATTATACTCTTACCGAAATAACAATGATGGAAACGGTTCCGGACGAGCAGAAGCCGGTGGAAATACAGAAACCCAAAAGCATGGCGGATATGTTTAAGCAGTTAATCCCCATTAAACAGTCTGCGCCCAAGGTGGAACTGGCCAAACCCCAGGCAATGATGGAAAAACCAAAGCTTGAAATGTCCAAACCGCAGGCATTGGCGCTGGACAAAATGGCAAAGCTTGACCCGGCAATGAAAAAAATTGATATAAGCAATGAAATCGGCAAGACGAAATTATCACCCGCGCAGATTAAAGCTGTGGAGCTTAACCAGTCGCAGCAAAGGCAAATAGCCACTACTTCGCAGAAAGTCTCTTTAAGTTCGCAGAAGCCTTCCACAAGTTTTCTGCCTTCGGCAAGGCCGGGCATAAGCACAATGAAGTCTTCACAGCCGGCTTTAAAACCTGAAACAATTAAAATAGACAAACCCACTCCTGTTGTGAAAGCGGCGGCGCAGGAAAAAATAGAGATAGCCCCAAAAAAAGGCGCTCTTTTAATTACCGGGCAGATTGCCAACAGAAGGGTGTTAAGGGCTGCAAAACCCACGTATCCTTTGTGGGCGCAGGAAAAAAATATTCAGGCCGAAGTATTTATTAATGTAACCGTTAAACCTGACGGAAGCGTCAAAGATAACGCGTATATACAGACATCATCAGGTTATGGAGAATTAGACCAGCTTGCCATGGAAGCGATAATGCAGTTTATGTTCTCGCCTTCGGTGGGCTCCGCCGATGAATCCGGAGTCGTAGTATTCAGATTCCAATTAGAGAGGTGATATTAATGAAAAAAACGGCTGTATTAACGGCCTGCATTTTCGCGCTTGTAATATTTTCCGCGGTGGTTTTTGCCGCGGAAGCGGGTCAGGGCGCGGATTCCGGGCAGGAAATTGTAGTAAAAGGGCAGCTTAAAATTAAAATTCAGACAGAGAAACCGGATATGGACATCAAAACGGATATAAATGAAACTGCCGGAAAAGTAATAAAGACAGAAGAAGCTTTTCTGTCAATGGCGCCGGAAGACATTAAGAACGTTAAGATGAGCCTTCCTGATTCCGTATATGAGGAACGCGCGGACTATCACCCTAACTTTGATTACTTTGAAGAAGCCCCTATTTTCAACCTGGCGCTTAAAAAACAGAATATAGAAATTGAAAAGTGGACATTTAAAGTTACCGACCTTGCCGGCAAAACAGTAAAGCTTATTAAGGGCAGCGGCAACATGCCGGAACAGTTTGTATGGGACGGTTTTGACGAAGAAGGCTATATCTTAAGGATGAACTCCGGATATACTTACAGGCTTTATTGGATGGATAAAGCGGGAAATCCGGGGGCGGTTAACAGAAAAGAGCCCCGTGTGGTTAACGCTATTAAGTATAAGATTGACGGGACTCTTGTTTTGGAAGCGGCTGAAGCCATGATGTTTCAGGCAAAAAGAAGGGAAAGGCTTACGGAAGAAGGCAAAAACGCGATTGAAGAGATAAAAGATTATATTAAGATGAGCAACCTGTATCCTGTTGTCGTAAGGGTATATTCGGATGATGAAGCTGTTGCAAACGAACAGATAAGGACCCTTCAGAAAGTTGTGGTGGAATCCTTAAAACTTCCAAAAAATAACTTTAAGTTTGAAGCATATAAGGATATCAATGTACCAAAAAACAGGCGCGTAGTATTCAGGATAAAAGGATAAAATTTTGGCATATTTAAAATACAGGGGAACCATATCCCACAGGGAAGTTATCAGGGAACTTGAAGAGGAACTTGCGGATATATCGGCAATAAGCGGGTGGAAATACCAGTTTATAACGGAAAATTTCCATACCATGAGCAGAAAGACAAGAACCGCCCCTGAACCGGAAGAAATTACAGGTCCGGAGTTCGGCGGGGAAATAAGAAAAGTAAGCAGCGCGGAGGTTTTTCTTGACGGAATTTCACTGTTTATCGGCATGGGAAACGACCCGTTGACATTTTCATTTGATAAAAACGGAAGTATGGCGGCCGTATCAATGCAGCTTGTGGATGACCCGATATCCACCGGTAAAATTACCGTAAAAAAATATGAATTTATGTACAGCCCGTATATTAAAATGTTTACAAGAAACGCGGAACATCACATAAAAGCCGTTAAAGTGCTTGATTACATTAAAAAGAAATATGTCACCGACCTTGAAGTCATAGATACCACCATGTACTGGGAAACAAGGGATGAAGAAGAATTAAAAGTGATGATGTGGAAGTCCGCGGGCAAAAACAGGCAGATAAGCATTTAAAAAAATAAATTTTTAATATCAATTACCCCGTTTAAATCATACAGCCGGCGGCTTTCAGCGCCGCTAATCCAATTTTAAAAATTCAAAGGAGCTTTAATCATGGTTAAACGCATTGCCGTAATGACAACCGGAGGCGACGCGCCCGGTATGAACGCCGCAATAAGGGGCGTGGTAAGGACCGCCATAGGGTTAGGAATGGAAGTATACGCCATTGAAGAGGGTTTCAGCGGCCTTCTGCAGAACATGTTCAAAAAGATGGAATCATATTCGGTGAGTAATATTGTAAATAAAGGCGGCACTATATTAAGGACTGTGCGGTCAAAAGATTTCAGGATTCCCGCAAAAAGGCACGAAGCTTACGCGTATCTTAAGAAGAATCTTATAGACGGACTTATAGTAATAGGCGGCGACGGGTCAAGGATGGGGGCTTATACGGTAACTAAAGAAGCGGGGATACCAACGGTATTTATACCGGCTTCAATTGATAATGATGTTTATGGCACCGACTTTACAATAGGATTTGACACGGCGGTCAACGTGGCGCTTGAAGCCATTGATAAGATAAGGGACACAGCGGCATCGCATGAAAGGGTGTTTATTGTGGAATTAATGGGAAGGGAGCATGGTTTTTTAACTCTTGAATGCGGGATAACCGGGGGCGCGGAAATAATTCTTATACCTGAATTTAAAAAAGATTTTAACCTTTTAAAGATTGCTAATACCTTAAAGGCAGGCATAAAAAGGGGCAAAAGCAGCAGCATAATAGTTATGGCCGAAGGGCTTGGCAGCGGTATTGATTTTGCCGTTAAGCTTGAAAAGAAACTGGGTTTTGAAGTGCGCTGTTCCGTGCTGGGTTATATTCAAAGGGGCGGCACGCCGACAGCAAGAAGCAGAAAACTTGGGCTTAGTTTTGGATATAACGCCGTAAAACTGATTAAGAAAATGAAAACAGGCGAAAGCAAAATGGTGGGAATTCAGGGTAATGATATTGTGATTCATGACATGAAAAATGTAACCGGAAAAGAAAGGGATATTGATAAAGATTCTTACGAAATGAATAAAATATTTTCTTTATAGGAGAATCCCTTGCTAAAACTAAAGTTCAGCGGAGCGGCACGTGAAGTTACGGGGTCTTTTCACATAATAGAAAAAGACGGTAAAAATTTCGCGATAGACTGCGGTATGATACAGGGCAAAAGGAAAGAAAGTTATGAAAGAAACAGGCAGTTTCCGCTGCCTCCGTCAGACGTTCAGGCCATGATATTAACACACGCGCACATTGACCATTCGGGAAATATTCCCACTTTTACTTCTCAGGGTTTTAAAGGGGATATCTATTCCACTTATGCCACAAAAGATTTATGTTCAATAATGCTGCCGGATTCCGCGTTTGTGCAGTTAAAAGACCTTGAATACGTAAACAGAAAAAGGATAAAGCAGGGAAAAGCGCCTTTTGAGCCTCTTTATACGGAAGCTCAGGCGGAAGCCGCGTTAAAGCAGTTTGTTCCAAAAAATCTTGGGGAAAATTTTCCGCTGACAGACGGCCTGTACGCCTACCTTCTTAACGCCGGGCATATCCTTGGTTCTTCCATGGCTGTTGTAAAACTTAAAGAAGGCAATAAGAAGATTAAAATCTGTTTTTCCGGCGATTTGGGAAGAAAGTCGCTGCCAATTTTAAAAGATCCGGATGAAATATATGATGTGGATTACCTGATACTGGAAAGCACTTACGGCGGCAGGGACCACAAGGCGATAGACACAGCGCAGGACAGGCTTTCAATGATAATAACAGAGACCTATAAGAAAAACGGCAGGGTGATAATACCTGTTTTTGCGGTGGAACGCACGCAGGAAATGCTTTATGTTTTAAATCAGCTTGCCATAGCGAATAAAATACCGGCAATGCCCATATTTGTGGACAGCCCGCTTGCTATTGAGGCGACGGAAGTATTCAAAAAACATTCGGAGTGCTTTGACGAGAAAATGATGGATTATATTGCCAACAACAATAATCCTTTTTATCTTGAACTTGTAAGATACACCAGGGACGTGGATGAATCTATGGCGATAAACGAATATAGAAAACCGTGCATAGTCCTTTCCGCGCAGGGTATGTGTGAAGCGGGCAGGATACTGCACCATTTAAAGAACGGCGTGGACAACCCCAATAATACAATCCTTTTCGTGGGATATCAGGCGGCAAATACGCTTGGCAGAAAGATTGTAGAAGGGGAAAGGAATATAAAAATCTTCGGCGAACCGCACACGGTGCAGGCAAGGGTGGAAAAGATAGATGAATTTTCCGGGCACGCGGGCCAGTCTGACCTTGTGGAATTCGTGAAAAAAGCTTCGGGGCCAAAGTTAAAAAAAGTGCTGCTGGTGCACGGGGAAGAAGAAGAACAGAGAGAATTGATGAAAGCGTTAAAAGACGCCGGGATTGAAAATGTTTACAATCCCGAGCCGGGATACGTAGAGGTGATAGACCCTTGATTAAATTCAGCAGGGTATTTAAAGTTTACGAAAAAAACATACAGGCGCTGACTGACATTAATTTTGAAGTTCAAAAGGGCGAATTTGTATTTTTAACCGGGCCTTCCGGCGCGGGTAAAACCACAATTTTAAAACTTCTTTACAGGGAAGAAACCCCGGATATGGGCAGCATTGTGGTGGACAATACGGATATTTCACACCTTTCCCACGGCAAAGTGCCGTTTTACAGGCGCGGGATAGGTTTTGTGTTTCAGGATTTTAAACTTATATTTGAAAGAAGTATCTATGAAAATCTGGCACTGCCGCTTGAAATCACGGGAGCGCCGGAAAAATTCATAAAACATACTGTCATGGAAAGCCTTGAAAAAATAGGGCTTGCAGGCAGGGAAGACCATAATCCGTGGCACATTTCCGGCGGAGAAAAACAGAAAGTGGCAATAGCAAGGGCGCTTATAATGTCGCCGCCCGTGCTGTTAGCCGATGAGCCCACCGGAAACCTGGATGAAACAAGCGCGTCGGAAATAATGAAGATGTTTAAAGACGCCAACGCGAAAGGCACAACCGTGCTTATGGCAAGCCATAATAAAGAAATTATTTCAAACAGCGGTTTTAGGTCTGTAAAACTGCGCGGCGGGAGAATAGAAGAATGAGGCTGTTTAAAGAGGTTGCCCTTAACTTTAAAAGAAGCGGGTTTATGAGTTTTGTTTCCATAGGTACAATTATACTGGCTGTCACTATGCTGGGCGGGTTTTATATAATTCACACAGTGGTTAACTTTGCCGCGGATGAAATGCAGAATAAAGTGGAAGCTGTGGTGTTTTTAAAGGACGGCACAACGGCTGAAGAAATAAAATTGCTTGGCGATGAGATTGCCGGCATGAACGGGATAAAAGAAGCAAAGTATATTTCCAAAGACGACGCGTATCAGGACTTTGCCAAAGATCCGGAAATGCAGAAGATTCTTGGTTCTTTTGAAGGAAACCCGCTGCCGGATTCCATAGCCGTAAAGTTTACGGAATACAAAGCGCAGGAGATTAAAAACGCGGTAAGCGTTATACGGTCAAAGCCCGCGGTGGAAGAGGTGGAATACGGCGCGGCTGAAATAGAGCACCTTTTAAACGTAATTAATGCCGTAAAATACATAGCGGGAGCGGCGGGTATAATTTTCATGATTGCCGCGCTGCTTGTGGTGTCAAATATAATAAAATTAACCATCTATAACAGAAGGCAGGACATTTATGTGTTAAAAATGGTGGGCGCGACAGGCGCGGACATACGCCTTCCGTTTATCCTTGAAGGGATTATACACGGCTTTCTGGGCGGGGTTATGGGCTGGCTTATATTGTATGGCGTGGTGTCTTTTCTGATGTTTCAGGTGCAGAAGGAAACAGGCATAGATTTATCGGCGTTTTACGCGTTTGATAAAACACTTTTATCGGTTCAGTTTATACTTGGAATGACCGGCGCGGGGTCGCTGCTGGGTTTAACCGGAAGTTTAATGTCGCAGGGAAGGATATTTAAGTGAAGTTAAGCAGGCTGTTGGTTTTAACATTAGCGCTTTTATTCTTTGCCGCGGGGCTTTTTGGCGCGCAGGCAAAGGATTACAGAAAAATATTAAAGGATAAAAAAAGCGAGCTTAGCGATGTTAAAAAAAGGATAGCGCAGGAAAGAAAAAAAATAGCAGCTGAAAAAAAGCAGGAAAAACTTACCGCGGGCTCGCTTAGGGGGATTGAAAAAGAAATTGATATCACCCGCAAGGAATTAAGGGTGTTTGAAAACAATATAAGCGTGGTTACCGAAGGGATAAAAGATCTGGAAACAAGGATAGCGCAGGCGGAAAAAGAGATGCAGGACAGGGAAAATGACGTAAAAGAGATGCTTGCAAAGCAGTACAAGAAAAAAGAAGACAGTTACATAAAACTTATCTTTAAATCCAAAGATATGGGGCAGCTTATCCGGCGGTACAAGTTCACCAAAATTCTGGGCAGAAAAAATGTTGAAAAAATTAATACTTATAAAAACCTTGTTGTTGAACTTGAAAATGACAAAGCAGCCCTTGTAGAATACGGCAATGAACTTAAAGCGCTGAAAAACGAAAAGAAAGACCGCGAAAAAAGGATACAGAACGAAATGTGGCGCAAACACGTCACCCTTAAGAATATCAGGAATAATATCAACCGCAGAACTCAGATGATTAAGGAACTTGAAAAAAGCGCGGCGAACCTTGCAAAACTTATGGAAAAGCTGAAAGTCAGCGCGGATTTATCGGACGCAAGCGCGGCAGAGGCGTTTGGCAAAAAACGGGGAAGCTTTCCATGGCCCGTGGACAGCAGGAACATTCTTGCGAAATTCGGCAAGTTTAAACATCCAAAATTCGGAAGCATAATTTATAACAGGGGAATTCACATAGGCGCCAAATACGGTATGCCCGTATATTCGGTATTTTCAGGGATAGTAAAATACGCTGACTGGTTTGAAGGCTACGGGAAAATGATAGTTATTCAGCACGGCGGCGGATATTACACGGTTTACTGCCATTTATCTGAAATTCTGGTGAATGAGGGGTCAAAGGTGGGGATTAAGAACGTGATAGCCAAAACCGGCGACACAGAGTCGTTTTACGGGGATGAATTATACTTTGAAATAAGAAACACCAAAGGGACTCTTGACCCGCTAAAATACCTGATAAGGTGATTTTTTTGTATATGGTTTTTTAGGTCGTATTTTTTTAATGTAGAGACGTACCATGGTACGTCTCGGTTTTGTATTGATGTCTTTGAACTTGTAGGGACATCTATGTAAAAAACAGTCAATAAAAAAAGTATCCCTATATGAAAATTAAGCGTAAATTTTCATTGACTGTACTCCC
>JAFGWA010000032.1 GCA_016937715.1 Candidatus Goldiibacteriota bacterium | reverse complement strand
TGAGCGGTAAGACCTTGGCAGGTTGTTCCGTGTGTTCCCTTCCATAGTGTGGGCCACAGCACGGACATCAGAAGCCTGTCGGGCGCGCTCTTTTTTTATTTTCATGGCAGATACATATCTTCATAGCAAATAATACTTTTAATTATCCTTATCCAATATCCGTCTTTTCTTTCATACTTTCTGAAAATAGCCCAGCTTATCGCATCGGCTGCCTGCAGCCCCTGAACAACACATGAATCTTCATGTTTTATTATTAACCTTGTCTTTTCGGGATCCACCCTTCCCTGCATCTGCCGTTTAATATAACTGTCAAAATCTCCTATTTCTTTTTTATTTTTGCTTTTATCAACAATAAATTCCAAACAGCCTAACCCTTCTTTAAGTTCCACCTTATCCACTACAAGCCTTGCTATGTAATTGTAAACCCTGTCTTTGTCCTGCGACAAATGAGAATATAGCCTTTTTTTATTTAACGTAAGGCTGTAAACCCTTATTTCAATGTCATTCAGTTTCCGTAAAAAATACTCTACAACCTCTTTAGGGGCATTACTGGCTTTAAGTTCTGTAATCCTTGAAGGTTTTCTTATGTTTACTTTTTTCTTTATTGTCCTCTTTACCGTATTAATTAACTTTCTATTGTTATCAACGCCTATGACGGACAATATTGTCAGGGTTAAAAATTTGGAAGGTTTTTTATTGACAAAATCAAAACCTAAATCTCCGCTTTCATCAAGATACAGGTACTGCATCAGCTCCGGCCCTCTATGTTTTATTTAAAAACAAAAATATATTAACATAATTTATTACGTAATAACAATGTTATACAGGCGGAGCATTGAAGGCCAGGTAACGGCAGAAACGACAAAACGGAGAAACGGTTAAACATAAATACACGGGACGCGCGGGAGCGCGTCCCCTACGAAGGCAAATTCAGATACAGATATCAATAAGACACAAACAACCAAGGGATAGAAAAACAGAAAAAACAAACTTCAAATATAACTGCCCCCTAACACTTTCGCTCGCACGCTCGCTTCATCACGGGGGTTTACGCTGCGCATGCTCGCTCCAACCGCGGGCTGAAGACCCGCGTCTACAAAGACAAACTGCAACTGCCGCGCCCTAAAAGGACGCGCCTACCAAGGCAAAACAAACTACCGCGGGCTAAAGACCCGCGTCTACCAAAACAAAATCCAAGCATCCAAACCTCTAAGCCTCTAAGCTTCCGGATTTTACGTATTTTTCCACCCTGTTCCTGCCGTTGTGTTTGGCAAGGTACAGCGCTTCGTCGGCGTTCATTATCAGCGTTCTGGCGTCTTCGGCGCACGCCGGATACGAACACACGCCGATACTTAAATTAATTGCTTTTTGTTCCTTATCATTGCCGCCCTGAAGATTTTTTTCACAGTACCGCCTTATTTCATCGCCTATTCCGGCTGCCCTGTCCAGGTCGTAGTTTTCAAGGACAAAAACAAATTCTTCGCCGCCATAGCGCGCCGCGAAAGTGCCGTGATGCGTGTGTTCAAAGTGCATGAGCATATCCGCCACTTTTTTTAAAACCCTGTCGCCTTCCTGGTGTCCGTAGCTGTCATTGAACTTTTTGAAAAAATCTATATCTGTTAGCAGAAGAGAAACGCACTTGCTGCCGCCGGTATTTACACGGTCAATTGCTTCCCTTAATTTTTCCTGAAAAGTCAGGTGGTTTGTAAGGCCTGTAAGGCCGTCTCGGGTTGCCTGCTTTTTTATTTTTTCATACAGTTTGGCGTTCTGAAGCAGCATTGCGATTCTGGAAAACAGCATTTCCAGCGTTTTAATTTCAAACTCCGTAAAAAACGCCCCTTCTTCTTTGTCCAGTTTTATCACGCCGTATATTTCATCGGCATCCCTTAACGGCGCTATAAGAAATTTATCCGACCTTACGCCGAAATTTATCTTCTGGCCGCGGTCTTTTAAACCGTTTACCACGGAGCTTTTACCCGAATCTATGACATACCGCAGTATTTCATCTTCTTTTGGCGACACCAGCGAACCTTTCACCCGTTCAGGATAGTTAAAAGTCTCTGTCACCTGAAACGTTTTGCCGTCACCCGTGGATTCAGCCACGTACGCGGACACGATATCAAACGACCTTGATTCATTAAAAAAAGTCTGCAGCAGTTTATGCTTGCCTTCAAGCAGGTTTAATTTTCCGTATATTTCATAAAGGCTGGAAACCCTGCGTTCTTTGCTTAAAGTCTTCTGGTTAATTTCCAGCATTTCTATCACATTGCCGGTTTCACGCGCAAGCGCTTCCATCATAGGCCTTACCGTGTCATTATCCGTAAAGTTTTCTTTTTTAAAATCCATGACTATAAGGCCTATCAGTTTATTTAAAATTACCGGCACAGACGCCAGTTTTTCCCCACCCTCGCCGCTTTTATAATAGGGCTTATGAATCCCTTCCACATCAAAGACATTAAACCCTTCCTTTAAAATAGCGTTGCCTATCACCCCTTCCTTGATACCGACATTATATTCCGGGTCGGTTACAAGCCCTTCACCGCAGACGCTCATCATCAGCAGAAACTTTTTTTCATCATCATGGTCGCGCAGAAAAAGCATCACCGATTCGCTTTTTATGGAACGGCGGAAAACATCATAGAGATTTTTAAGCATATTATCGGCCACTGTTTTTAAATCATCCGGCTGTTTTCCGGTATCAGACACCCCAAATATCATCTTTTCCCTGCTGCCTTTATTTTCCCTGCGGGTTAAAAACAGCACCGCGCAGAAGCCAACCACCACAGCATTAAATATTAAAAACCGCGGCTCTGTACCGCCGGTCCTTAAAACCGCAACAAGCGTCAAAAGCGTTATTAACCCGCCGTAAGCGTGATACCCCCTGTTTAAAAGGACAAAAACAAGAATATACATTGACCATAATAACGGTGACAGATATCCGCCGGTAAGCGCGGCGGCAAGCACGCACCCGGCAAATACCCCAAACGCGGCTTTAAGCTGAAACGGCTTGTCTGTCTTTCTTGTTTTTTTCTCCGTGAAATACACATAGGTAAAAAATATACCGTAAAGTATGGGATATATAAATACTGGAATTTGTAAGTCCGGGAATTTCACAACAGCGCTTATAATATAGACTGCTGCCGCAGCTGAATAGAGGATTGTTTTTTTGCCCGACTGCCCGCCGGCCTTTGCGTTTGGCTTCCTTAAGACCACTTTTTGCGGGTAATTTTTAGCCATAGTTTACTTGAATTTTTTTGCTGCTTCGTCCGCGGTTTTGTAATATTCAAGGATGTTCGTGAAATCCAGAAGTTCAAATATTTCCATTACTTCCTGCTTCATATTTACAAGTTTCAGGTCGCCTTTATTCTTTCTTATATTCTTAATTTCGCTGATAAAGATACCCCAGCCGGCGCTGCTTATGTAATCCACTTCCCCAAGGTCCATTATTATTTTGAATTTTTTGCCCTGAATAAGTTCAGCCATTTTATTTTCAAGAAGGGATGACGTGGTGGTATCAATGTAACCCTGACAGCTTACCACTTTTATATCACCTTTATCCGTAACCTTAATATTTAAACCTTCCATAATCAATACCTCCCCTTAGTCTTTCCACTTAGTTTTTAAATATCCCGCCTGTTTCATAAACTTATTTGACCACATACGCATTATATCATTTTTTATATCCGGATAAAACAGTATTTTTTTAAATTCACTTTTTTCCATGTAAACAGCATTTTTCAGGATGTGGTCAGGGTTAGGTTTTAACACGCCGGAAACGCGCACCTTAAAATACATGTTAATTACGTGCCTTTTTCCTCCGGGGTAGATGGAATCATTGACAAAAAGCAATTCCCCCGCCTTTTTTATATTTAAAGACATCTCTTCCATAAACTCACGCTTTAACGCTTCATGCAGGGTCTCCCCATATTCCACGCCGCCGCCAGGCAAAAGCCAGTACGACTTACCGTTCTTCTGATGGTTTACCAGCAGCAGCCTGTTTTTCTTATCCAGGCATATCCCCGCCACGCGGATCCTGATATTTTTATCCTGCAAGATATTCTCCTTTTTAGCTGTAAGTTGTCAATTGTAACTTGTCAGCTGTTACCTGTCAGTTAAAATAATTCCCCATTCTCCGGTTTCTTATATCCAAAATGTTCGTACGCTTTATCTGTTACCTTGCGTCCGGATGATGTCCTTTGAATGAAGCCAAGCTGAATTAAAAACGGTTCATACACATCTTCTATTGTATCGGCTTCTTCAGATACCGCCACCGCAATTGTTTCAATTCCCACAGGGCCGCCTTTAAATTTTTCTATTATTGTTGTTATGACTTTTCTGTCCATGTTATCCAGCCCTATTTCATCTATTTCAAGCATGGCAAGCGCGGCCTTTGCGGTTTTCACGTCAATAACGCCAAGTGCTTTAACCTGCGCGAAATCCCTTACGCGTTTTAATAACCTGTTAGCCACCCTTGGTGTCCCGCGCGAGCGCCTTGCAATTTCATATATACCCTCTTTGTCGGACTTAACCCCAAGAATTTCCGCGGAACGTTTTAAAATAACTGCTATGGAATCGGTATCATAAAAATCCACCCTGTACACAGCGCCAAAACGCTCCCTTAAAGGGGCGGATATCATGCCCGCCCTTGTGGTCGCGCCTATAAGCGTGAACTTAGGCAGATTTATCCTGAATGTTTTTGCGGACGGCCCCTTGCCTATTACAATATCCAGCACGCCGTCTTCCAGCGCCGGATACATTATTTCTTCAACCGAATGATTAAGCCTGTGTATCTCGTCTATAAACAGAATGTCGTTTTCTTCAAGGTTGGTGATAATAGCCGCAAGGTCGCCGGCTTTTTCTATTACAGGCCCTGCTGTTGATTTAATATTTACGCCAAGTTCATTGGCAATGATGTGCGATAATGTAGTTTTTCCAAGACCGGGCGGCCCGTAAAATAAAATATGCTCCGGCGGTTCTTTTCTTTTCTTAGCCGCCTCAATTAATATTTTAAGTTTCTCTTTAACGCTTTCCTGCCCTATATAATCGGTAAGCAGTTTGGGCCGTAAAGCGTTTTCCCGTACCCGCTCTTCCGGCTCCGCAAACCCTTCCACTATGCGCTCTGTGTCTTTGTCATCTTTCATCCAATTTCTCCATTTACCTGTATCGATTTGGTAGCCGCGACTTTTAAGGCGCGTTGTTTATATTTTTCAATTCAACTGCCGCACCCTGAAAGGGTGCGCCTACCAGAACTAAATCAACTACCGCGGGCTAAAGACCCGCGTCTACCAGATCTAAACCTAACCGCTCTTTAACATTTCGCTTCTGCTTATCTGCTTTTTAAACCAACTGCCGCACCCTGAAAGGGTGCGCCTACCAAATCTAAACCGAACACCCGTCTTACCGCTTCTGGTTATCTGCTTTTTTAAACCAACTGCCGCACCCTAAAAGGGTGCGCCTACCAATTCCTAACCGAGCATCCAAGCCTCTAAGCGTCCAAGCATCCAAACTACCCCAGCCTTTTTAACGCTTCCTTAATTACTTTTTCTTTGTCCGCAGTCCCTTCAATACTCCTTAACGCTTCTTTTAACGCTTCCCTTGCCTGCCCGTAATTAAAACCAAGCGCGGTTAAAACCTGTATGTATTCTTCCTCATCGGGAATATTTTCACCCTTTGGTTCTTTTACAGCCATGGTTTTATATTTGTCTTTAAGTTCAAGTATTATGCGTTCCGCTTTTTTTCTGCCAAGCCCCGGTATCTTTGTAAGCGCTTCAATATTTTCACTGCCAATCGCACGCTTTAACGCGTCTATTGTAATATTGCCAAGTATGGTCATTCCCGCCTTTGCGCCTATGCCATTGACGGAGATTAACATTAAAAAAGTCTCTTTTTCCTGCGGTGTAATAAAGCCGTACAATTCCTGCGCGTCTTCCCTGACATTCATGTACGTATAAAGCCTGACCGGCGCCGTAACGTCTTTTAAATCAAAATAAGTTGAAGCGGAAATAAATATCCCGTAGCCCAATCCGTTTACGTCTATAACGGCGTAATTTTCCGCCAGGCTGTCTATTTTTCCTTCCACAAACGCTATCATTTTTTACCGCCTGCGATTTTAAGATTTTCAAGCTTATAAAAACTGGAACAGCAGACCGCTATTGCCAGCGCGTCAGCCACGTCATCCGGTTTTGGGACAGCCTTTAAACCAAGCAGCATTTTTATCATATTCTGCATCTGCTTTTTATCCGCTTTGCCGTAACCGGTAAGCGCCATCTTAACCTGCATCGGCGTGTATTCCCTTATCTGCGCCCCGGCCAAAACCGCGGAAAGAAGAATTACGCCCCTTGCCTCCGCAACGCTTATCGCCGTGGTAACGTTCTTATTAAAAAAAAGTTTTTCCACGGACACAAATTCCGGTTTATATTTATCTATTATATCAGAAAGTTCATTATATATCTTTTTAAGCCTTAAGGCGGGTTCCAGATTTTTATCCGTCTCTATCAGCCCATAAGACACGGGCCTGACAGCGCTTCCCTTTTTTTCTATCACCCCGTAACCGCAGCGCGCGGTGCCGGGATCTATTCCAAGTATAATCATTTAAGCTCCGGAATCATGAATTAATACTTATAAATTCTTTTTACCCTGTCGGATATTCCGGTAAAAATTTCATACGCAATGGTGCCGGCGCCGTCCGCCATTTTTTCCACAGGCATAATATTTTTCCCGTCCCTGCCAAAAACAAGCACCGAATCGCCCTGTTTTACATTTTTATCCGCCTGTACCACTGTCAGGTCCATGCACACGGTACCAAGCACTTTTCTTTTTTTGCCGTTAATCATAACTTCGCCCTTACCCGATAAAGAACGCGGGAAGCCGTCGCCATAGCCTATGGAAATAACCGCCGCGTATTCTTTTTTACGCGCGGTGTACCTGCCGCCATAACTTACTTTATCGCCGGGTTTAAGTTCAATCACCTGCGCCACGGAAGTTTTTAAAGTCATCACAGGTAATAATGACTTGGCTGTTTTTTTATCACAGTAAGAACCGTACATCATTATACCCGGCCTTACCGCGTCAAAATGAGCAAAAGGGTATTTTAAAATAGCAGCGGAATTGGCAGCGTGAAATAACACATCAGGCCCGGCTGCCGTTCTTAAAGATTCAAGTATTAATGCCTGTTTTTTTGTCCTTTTGTCATTGGCAAGGTCTGCGTCTGCGAAATGAGTATAGACAGATTCAAGTTTTAGAAAATTACTGCTTCTGATAAAATTTATGAATTCAGGGACTTTTTCAGGCTTAACGCCAAGCCTGTTCATTCCGGTATTAATTTTAAGGTGCACTTTTATTATTTTCTTTGCCGCCGCGGCTTTTACGGCCAGCAGGCGCAGCAAAGGCATATCATAAACAGAAGGTTCAAGGTTATATTGAATTAATTCCTGAAGCTCCCCTTCATAAAAACCGCCAAGGATTATTATGGAAGCGTTTATATTTTCCGACCGGATTTCAATACCTTCATTTACCCTTGCAACCGCAAGCCTTTTTACGCCAAGATTTTCAGCCAGATAAGATGCAACTTCAACAGAGCCATGCCCGTAAGCGTTGGCTTTTATTACCGGTATTATTTCCCTGCCGCCTGACAGCCTGCCGGCAAGAATAAAATTGTGCGACAGCGCGGCCATGTCTATTTGGGCGCACGCGTTGCACGCGTATTTTTGACGCATCAGCTGAAAGCCTCGTCATTGGTAAGTTCTGTGGTCTCTTCAAAGCATGTAAGTTCCGGAAGGAAAAGTACAGGCTGCGTAAGCGTGGGGCCGTTTCTGTTTTTCGCGATAATAAGCCTGCAGCGCCTTACCTTTACAAACCGCTCCGCGCCGCCCTGCTGTTCCACGCCTTCCGTGTCTTTTTCATCATCACGGTCAATAAATATAACAACGTCGGCGTCCTGCTCTATGGCGCCGCTTTCGCGTAAGTCTGAAAGTTTTGGCTCTATTCTCTTGCCGCTTTTGGTGCGGTCCCTTTTTTCCGATTCACGGTTTAACTGCGACAGCGCGATTACCGGTATATTTGTTTCCCTTGCCATTGCTTTCATGGCCCTTGATATGGTGGAAATCTGCTGTTCGCGCGATTTAATGGACGCGTCCGGTTTTACCAGCTGCATGTAGTCTATAATTATAAGGTCAAGCGACTTATTTTCCCTTTTTAACTGCGACATTATGGTCCTTACTTTGGCGCGCATTTCAAAGACTCCGTTATCATCCGTGTCTATAAACATCCTTGTTTCGGACAGCACCCCTGCCGCGTCAAGTATCTTCTGTTTTTCTTCTTTGGTCATGTATTTGCCGGTCCTTATCTTCTGAATGCTTACCCTGGAACCGGTTGCAAGCATCCTTCTTATCAGGTCTTCCGCGCTCATTTCAAAACTGAAGAAAAGGATATTCTTCTGTTTTCTGGTGGCAAGCCTGTGCGCGATGTTTAACACAAGCGATGTTTTTCCCAAAGACGGCCTTGCGGCCACAATCACCAGAGACCCGCCTGTAAGCCCGGACGTTGCTTCGTCTATTTTCTTATAGCCGGTTTCAAGGCCTATAAGTTCGTCCTTCATTCTTCCCATTTCATCCATCTGCACGTAAACATCGTGAATCATGTCTTTTACTTCGCGCAGCGAACCCCTGCTTTTTTCCGTTATGGAAAATATCTGATTTTCCGCAGCTTCAATTATTTCCCTGGAAGGTTTTTCTTCGTCAAAAGACCGTTCCAGTATTTCCGCGGAAATACCTATAAGTTTTCTTAAATCGGATTTTTCACGGATTATTTTGGCGTAATCTTCCACGTGCATCCACGTGGGCATAAGATTTGAAAGGTCCGATATATAAGTGGCCCCGCCCACAGATTCAAGCTCTCCGGTGCGGTTTAGTTTATCAATTACGGTAAGGCTGTCTATCGCGCCGCCCACCGTCTGAAGTTCAAACATGGCCGTATATATCTTCTTATGCCTTACATCATAGAAATCTTCGGCTGTAATTATAGGTATAACCACGTCAATAGCCTGGCCGCGCAGAAGAATGCTGCCAAGCAATGACTGTTCAGCTTCCGCGTTCTGCGGAGGCACTTTCCCCTGAGTTGTTTTATCCGACATTAAAGCCCGCCTTTGCCATGCTTAGTTCAGGCTTCTTTAACCACCCAAAGCACTATATTTGATTCTATATCGCCTTTAAGTTTTACCTTTACGGCAAAATTTCCAAGCTCTTTAATGTGCGAGGACATCTTTATATTGCTTTTATTCACGTCAAAACCTGCCGCCTTAATTGCTTCCGCAACATCAACTTCGGTAACAGAACCAAAAAGTTTGTCATCCGCGGATGCTTTTTTCTTGACGGTGAATTCTTTGCCTTCCAGCTGCCCGGCCATTTCTTTAAGCTTGTCTTTTTTTGCTTCAAGCTTGACAGAACGCCTTTTCATCTCTTCCTGAATGGATTTCAGATTCTTGTCAGAAACAGGCATAGCCATGTTCTGCGGAAAAAGAAAATTCCTGGCGTATCCGTCAGTTACTTTTACAAGGTCCCCTGCGTTTCCCAATTTTTTTACGTTTTCTTTTAATATAACTTCCATGATTACCTCCGTACGGTTTTTTTTATCCTTTAATGTTTATTACTTTTGCCTTTCTGAAATTAAACCATGTATCAAGCGCGCCCGCCGCTATAAGTACCGCTGACATAAGCGGTAATAATACCGCGGACATATAAACAAGTATTTTCACAAAGCCCGGCATTCCCTTTTTATCCATAAAAAAGGTGATAACCGCAAGCCCTATAAGAAAATAAAGGTTTCCAAGTACAACCAGCACGTTTTTCGCTGCCGTCTGAAAAGTTTCATTATTTATTAAATCGTGACCCGCAAGAACAGCCATGGCCGCCAGTGCCAGCCACATTACTTTTAAGTCAAGCCGCCAGAAAGAAAAAGGCGCCATTTTGTGCTCTATGCCAAACCTTTTCAGCGCGTACATCCTGGTGAACGCGTAGTTTAAAAACACCATAAAAAGAACGCTTAACAAAGACCACGCCGGAGCCATCTTAACCACAAACAATTCCACCTGCGCTTTGGCAGCCGGAATATCCGCTTCGGGAAGCCCCGCTTTTATCTGCGCTTCCACCGCCGTTTCCACACTTCTTTTAAGCTCCCGGTCCATGTACTCTTTCATATCATGGCCCGTGGAAACTTTAAATACCAGATACAGCGCCAGAACCGACACAAACACAAAACACGTGCCAAGAACAATTACCTTAACCCATCCAACCTGCCGCTTAATAAGCCCCAGCATAAAAAAATCCAGGGCGCCAAAAAAAAGAAATAAAAAAGCCAGGCTGGACAGAAAAAAAAGTATATCGCCCGCCATTTTTTTGTTTATTCAGCCGTAAAGGGCAGCAATCCCGCTTCTCTTGATTTCTTTACAGTCCTTGTAACGGCGCGCTGATGTTTGGCACAGTTGCCGGTTACCCTTCTTGGTATAATTTTACCCCTGTCAGTGATAAAGCCGCGGAGAAAATCCACGTCTTTATAATCAACGGTATCTTTTCCCGCGGTGCAAAGTTTGCACCTTTTCTTTTTTGCCCTCTTGAACACAAAATTTCTTTTCATACCGCCTGCTGCTGGTTTCATTGCCATTTATATATCCTCCTGGATCACTTTATATTTTTTTTAATTTCTAGAACGGGGCATCATCCCCGCCGGAAGGCGTTCCGCCCGGCGCGTCAGCGCCCTGCGTATCATCCTCGCCGGTAAATTCTTCATCTTTTTTCCCTTTTCTGTCAAGGAACTGCACCCTGTCTGCCACCACTTCAAGAATGCTGTTTTTCTTTCCGTCATCCGATTCCCAGCTTCTGGACTGCAGCCTTCCTTCTATAAACACGGAAGAACCTTTCCTTAAATATGTGTGGCAGCTTTCCGCCTGCTTGCCCCACACCACGACGTTCACAAAACAAACTTCTTCTTTCTTTTCCCCCGTCTGCGTCGTGTAAGCGCGGTTGACAGCAAGCCTGATATTTGTAACCGGCTGCCCCGTCTTCACGTACTTTATCTCCAGGTCCCTTGTAAGGTTTCCCATAAGAAGTACCCTGTTTAAATTAGCCATAACGCAAACCTCCCTTTTATCGCTTTATGCCTGTTCCCCGCCGCCCTGCGGTGTTTCAGAAGGAACATCCGCCGGTGCCGGCTTTTCAACCGCTGTTTCTACCGCAGCTTTCTTCGGTTTTCTTACCTTCTGTTTCTTCATCTTAATAACAACTTCACCGGAAACCATAAACCTTATGACTTCTTCGGTAAGCCTTAATTTTTCCCTTACATCAAGTACCTGTTTTTCATCCACTTTAAATTTGATGTAATATACAAAAGCGTCCTTGAACTTTTTCATAAAGAAGTGAAGTTTTTTCTTTTCAGGCGCTTTTTCTTCAACAACTTCGCCTTTTACCTCTTCTAACGTCTTCTTAACCTTTGCCAAAACGGTCTTTATTTCCTCTTCGGTTAAAGTCGGCCTTAAATAAACAATTGCTTCATACGTCCTCATGCAGTAACTCCTTTCGTTTCATAAAAATGTTTTTTTCGGCGAAAATTATTATGCGCCTTAATACAATAAAAATAACAATAAATCCAAGTGTTTTTAGATGGAAAACACCCGGCTTTATCAAGCCGGATAAATCCGGCTTCGCAAGGTTCCCACGGTATAAAAAGCCTTCTACGCACCTGTAATACGTAAAAGAACATACTTATGCCGTGGAAAGATAAAATATCACAATGAAAAGCGTTTGGCAAGGGAATTTTATCCATAAAAACCATAAGGCAACTTGCAAGTTTTATTGCACCACTTCAAATATCCCACACATTTTCCTTGTAGCATTTTGTATTATCATGTCATTGGCTGTCTTGTATCCGAATATTCCTCTCGGGTAGTTATTAATC
>JAFGWA010000031.1 GCA_016937715.1 Candidatus Goldiibacteriota bacterium | reverse complement strand
GTTATGTAGCAGAAACGGAGGCAAGGTTATAAAAAAGCGGACATTTTCACTTTGCCAAAAAGCGGACATAATTACTTTGCCTTGACAGCTGCCTTTAAAAACCTTGTTTTTTACCCTCTTTTTTTCTATAATACACCTATTGTTTAAAATCATGTATTTTATATATTCAGGAGGCTATTGGTATGGCAAAAAGCGCAAAATCAAAAGTACACAGGTCGGAACTTCAGCTTGAGAGGATGAAATATAAACCTGAACTGCCTGTAATATTAAAAGGCAAACCGGCTATGATAAAAGCGGTTTTAGGAAAGGCAACGGAATCAATTTCCGACAAAGAAACCGTAAAAAACCTTTTTGACCATGTGTATGGCGGGCCCATTGTTACATTCGGCAAAGGCGTAAATAAAACTGTCCGTAAAAACGCGGTTAGAATCGGTGTTGTGTTATCAGGCGGGCAGGCGCCCGGCGGGCATAACGTTATTGCGGGGCTGTTTGACGGGCTTAAGAAAGCAAATAAAGGCAACCGGCTTATCGGTTTTCTTGGCGGGCCTTCGGGGTTGATTGAAAATAAATTTATGGAAATCACGTCATCACTTATGGATGATTACAGGAATACCGGCGGATTTGACATGATACAGTCCGGCAGGACAAAAATAGAAACACCGGAACAGTTTGAAGCCACAAAGAACAGCCTTTTAAAGGGTAAAATTGACGCGCTTGTTGTGGTGGGCGGCGATGACAGCAATACAAACGCGGCGCTGCTTGCGGAATATTTTAAAAAAGAAAACGCGCCTATAAATGTTATAGGCGTGCCCAAGACGATAGACGGGGATTTAAAAAACAAGCAGATAGAAACATCATTTGGTTTTGATACGGCAACAAAAATATACTCGGAACTTGTGGGTAATATCTGCCGCGACGTAAATTCCGCAAGAAAGTACTGGCATTTTGTGCGTCTTATGGGAAGAAGCGCATCGCATATCACCCTTGAAGTCGCGTTAAAAACCCAGCCTAACATTACGCTTATCGGCGAAGAGGTGCTTGCGAAAAATATGACCCTTGCCAAGGTGGTTGAAGACATAGCAAAAATAGTTTCCGCAAGGGCAGCCAAAGGAAAGAACTTCGGTGTTGTGCTTGTGCCCGAAGGGCTTATAGAATTTATTCCGGAAGTTAAAAAACTTATTTCCGCGTTAAATGATGTGCTTGCCGACAATGAAGAAGCGCTTTCCAAAATGGCTTCAATTGTGGAGAAAAAACAGTTTGTTTACACAAAACTGCCGGAACAGCTTGCGGCGCTGATGAAGTCGCTGCCGGATGGTATTGAATCGCAGCTTATGCTTGACCGCGATCCGCACGGAAATGTGGCGGTATCGCAGATAGAAACAGAAAAACTTTTAATAGATATGGTCGCCAGAAAGTTAAAGGAATTAAAGGAAAAAGGCGAATACAAAGGCAAGTTCGCGGCAATCACGCACTTTTTCGGATACGAAGGCCGCTGCGGAGCGCCTTCCAATTTTGACACCAATTACTGCTACGCGCTTGGCTACAACGCGGTACTTCTTGCGTTAAATGGAATGACCGGATACCTCTCATCCGTCAGGAACCTTACAAAGAAATCATCGCAGTGGATATGCGGCGGAATTCCGCTTACCATGATGATGAATATAGAAAGAAGAAAAGGGAAAGAAAAACCCGTTATTCAGAAAGCGCTGGTTGAATTAAACGGCGCGCCGTTTAAATACCTTGTTAAAAACAGGGACAACTGGGCAATGACAGAGAGCTATCTTTTCCCGGGCCCAATACAGTATTTTGGCCCTTCGGCTGTAATGGATATGACAACAAAGACACTGGCTTTAGAGCAGGGGAAGAAATAAAATAAGCAATTAAGCATAAAGCAGTTAAGCAGAAGCGTAACCGCAAAAGCGGTTTAATATTTGTATTTTGTTTTTTAAAGTAGAGACGCAACATGTTGCGTCTTGTTTTTAATGTTGGCAGACGCGGGTCTTTAATCCGCAATATTTTAACTGAATTCCAAAGGGGAGACAAATGGCTGCGAAAAAAGTAAAGAAAGCCGTCAAAAAAGTTGTTAAGGCAAAACCTGAAAAGAAAAAGTCAAATTTAGGAACGTATATTCTTTTTGCGGTTGTTGTCCTTATTGCTTTGTTTCTTAGGACAAAGTCTGCGGACTGGACCAATGACAGGCAGTTTCACCCCGATGAACGCTGGATAGTTTCCAATGCCGTGCCTTCTTTGTCTTACCCGGGCAAACCTATCGGCTTGCAATACGGCTCCCTTCCTTTATATATACTGGCGGCAAGAAAGGATATGATTAATTTTTTCCACAGTAAAGGGCTTATAAAAGACATGAATAAAGCCTTAATCGGCGGCGCAAGAAAGCTTTCCGGCCTTGTTGACACGGGCACGCTTATTTTTATTTTCTTCACCGCGCTTATTCTATTTGGTCCCAAAATAGCGCTGCTGTCATCGGTGTTGCTGGCGTTTACCGTACTGCATATTCACGCGGGGCATTTCTTTACTGTTGATACTTTTGTCACTTTCTTTGTGGCGGGTACAATATACTTTTCGGCGCGTATTTATAAAAAGGGAACTCTTGTAAATTATATACTGGCCGCTGTGTTTTACGGCGCGGCGCTTGCATCCAAAACCGCGGCAATGCCGGTAGGTCTGGTTATTTTTACCGCGCATCTGCTTTACTTCTTCTCGCTTAAAGCCAAAACCAGGGCTGAATCCGAAAGAAAAAAAGAAGCGTGGATCAATATGGCGTGGGCGGTGCTTATTACCGCGGTTGCTTTCTTTGTTTTTATGCCATACGCGATACTGGACTTTAAGAAATTTACCGGCGACCAGAATTACCAGAAAGAAATCCTTGTGACCGGGAAGGGGGATGTTCCGTATAACAGGCAGTACAGGAACACAACCCCGTACCTGTATCAGATAGATAACCTTGTAAAATACACTATGGGTATACCTTACGGAATCGCGGCTTTAATAGCGATGTTCTTTTATATCTTTATGTTCTTTAAGAATCTTATAAAAGAAGGGCGGATAAAAGATAAGGATACGCTTTTAATACTTGCGTGGGTAGTGCCGTACTTCCTTATTATAGGCGCGTCTTTTGCCAAGTTTAACAGGTATTTAATACCTATGACGCCGTTTTTGGCAATACTTACGGCCAAACTTCTGTATGATATGTACGAGAAAACAAAATTCAAAAAGTCCGCGCTTGTTTTAAGGTATGTTGTTGTCGCGGGCGCGGTTTTTTACGGCCTTGCGTTTATGAATATTTACGTTCAGAAACACACCTGGGTTCAGGCGTCAGAATGGTTTTATTCAAACGTGCCCGCGGTGGACAACAGCGTTAATCCGCCTAAACAGACAACCGTATTAAATGAAATGTGGGGTGATGACCTTCCCACATACGCGGCAAACGGACATCCCGGAATGTACCGCGGCCTGCACTGGGCGCTGCAGGAACCTGACACTACGTGGAAATATGAAGAACTGTCTTCAAAACTTTCGCAGTCAGATTATGTGGTAATGGCGGACAGAAGGGCAAAGGGTACTTACTTAAGGCTGCCGCAGAAATACCCTATTAACTATTTTTATTACACTACAATGCTTTCAAATCCCGAAAAACTTGGGTTTAAACTTGCTTATGAAAAAGCCGTTTATCCGTCGCTTTTTGGAATAGATATAATAGATGACAAATCGGACGAATCTTTTCAGCTCTACGACCATCCGCATGTTCATATTTTTAAAAATGAAGCGTACCTTTCAAAAGAACAGTTAAGGGAACTGATAATAAAAGGCGAAAGTGAAGTTAAGGCAAAGTTTGGGGCGCAGCAGAGTTTTAAAAAAGAAAAAGGCGCGTTTAATGCCAATATTGGAAAAGTGCGGGATATTATTACGCCTGTAATGCCTTATCTTTCGGTGTTTTTATGGTATGTGCTGATACAGGTGCTTGCGCTGATTATATGGCCTATGCATTCAAAAGTTTTCGGCGCATTAAAAGATAAGGGCTACGGGCTTGCTAAAATATCAGGGCTTTTTGTTTTTACATGGATTAATTGGATTATGGTATCTGCAAAGGTATGGAATTTTTACCAGATTAATCTCTGGATTCTGCTTTTTGCGGCAGCGGCGCTTTCTATATGGTACACATTAAAAAACAGAAAAGAAACGGCTGAATTCTATTCCGCAAACAGGCAGCATATAATTCTTACTGAAACCCTTTTTCTTGCCGCTTATATGCTTTTTGTGATTGTTAAATTATGGACTCCTGATATTCATAATGTACCGGGACATGGATACAACGGCGGCGGCGAACCGATGGGAATGGCTTATCTGTCCGCCATTTTTAACGGCGTGACTTTCCCGCCTATGGACCCGTGGCTTTCCGGATACACGCTTAATTATTATTACTGGGGGCAGCTGATGCTGGCCACCGCTTCCAAACTGCTTGGTATCTTCCCAAGGGTGACATATAACCTGTCGCTTTCAATACTGTTCGCGCTTTCTTTTATCGCGGCTTTCTCGCTTGCTTACAGCATGACGGGCAAACGCCGTTTTGGGATTTTTGGCGGGCTGCTTTTAGCCTGTGCTGGAAATTTTCACACGCTTGAATTCATTTTTAATGCGGTGGTTTCCGCGGGAAATCTGACAAGAATACCTTCTTTAATTTCAAGGTTTCAGTTTATCTGGGACCCCACAAGAATTTACCCGTCACCCGCAATAACAGAAGTGCCGTTTTTCAGCTACCTTTACGGCGACCTGCACGCTCATAACATAGTAATACCTGTCACTGTCCTTGCAATTGCGCTTTTATTCGCGCTGTTTAAAAACGCGGAAAAGGGCGGCGGTATAATGTCCGCGCTGGGCAATAATTACCCTCAGCGCGTTATTATGGCATTTATGCTGGCTTTGACCCTTGGCGGAATGCTGACAATTAATACATGGAATTTTCCGCCTGTGTTTCTTCTTTACGGGCTGGTTTTCGCGGCGGTTTCTGTGTATTACCTGATAAGTGTTTATAACGTGAAAAGAAACAGGCCCGGCATTAAGCCGGCTGTTTACGAATTGTTAAAAGTAATGGCTGTGCTTATAATTGTAGCGGGCTTTTCCTATCTTCTTTATCTTCCGTTTCATTCGGCTTTTCAGTCGCCGTACAGCAGCGGGCCTAAATTAATAAGCAAACCGGAACGCGCCACCTTTTACCAGATGTTTAAATATTTCTCCGTATTTTTTGTTGTCATATGCTCGTATTGCCTGTATGTAATTTACGCGGGCGGGCTTAAGGTTGCAAAACTCTCCGGTGCTTTAAAGATAAAAAAATGGAGTTTTGAAAAAACATGGGGGAACATAGTAAAAATATCCAAAAATATTTTTTACAGTGATGAGGTTTCAATACCTTTTACACTGGCGCTTATTATAGCGGCTGCTGCCGCTGCCTTGTCGTTTTTTTTACAGCCCACATTCGGCCCGCTTTTGATAATGATGGCTGTAATGGCGTGGAGGTTATTTGAAACTAAAGACACGGCGGAACGGTTTTCCTTAATGGCTGTTTTTCTGGCTCTTGGAATCGTGCTGGGTACGGAAATTCTTTATGTGGCAGACGGCAGAATGAACACGGTATTTAAGTTCTATATGGTGGCGTGGACAATTCTGGCAGTGGCAGTGCCTCAGCTGTTTAATGTGGTTTACAGCCAGAATGTTAAACATTTTAAGTTCAGCCCTAAATCCGTGCTTCTTAGTTCTTCTTCCGCCTTTGTTTTTCTGGCGGTATCATTTGCACTTTATTTTATTGATTTCAGAAACGGCGGCAATCTTTTTGAAACATTCTTTATCCTTACGGTAATATTTTCCGGAGCAGCGCTTGCTGTTTTAAGAAATAAAGCCGGCAAGTTTATTCTGATGGGCGGTTTTATTTTCATAATGCTTCCCGCGGTTCTGTATCCCATAATGGGTTCGGCGATTAAGATGAGCATATGCAATATTGAAGTTAAAGAAGCGTATAAACATCCGCGCATAGACGGCCTTGCTTTTATGGAAAAACTTGAAAGAAGAATGGGCGCGGATATGGATTATGACAAGTTTGATTATAAGGCAATTGACTGGATAAATAAGAACCTTAACAAAATAGAGCCCATACTTGAAGCTCCGGGAGAACGTATGTACAGCGGCGCTTCCAGGATTTCAATTTATACAGGCGTTCCGACGCTTGTGGGCTGGGGATATCAGGTTTCGCAGCAGAGCGGAAGGGGAACACAGGTAAATGAAAGAAACAATGACGCGGCATTTATATACAGGACAAATGACATTAACGCCGCGCTTGAAAAGATTAAAAAATACGGCATACGCTATGTTTATGTGGGCAATATTGAACGTTCTCTTTATCCTGATCACCTTGGAAAGTTTAATATGATGGGAGAGGCCGTTTACCGTAATGAAATGTCCGCGTTGTATAAAATAAATTACTGACATAAATGCGCAAGAGGTAATGATGTTCAATGAAATAAAGAGCGCTGTAATTTCCGCTGATATCTGGGTTTTCAGAATTGTTAATTCCGGGCTGTATAATAAATATTTTGCCGTGTTAATGAAATACGCGGCAAACGATGTTTTTCTTGTTATTGCCGCGGCGGCGGGTTTTTTCCTGCTTTTCAGAAAATGGGACGGCCGGGATAAAGCGGATACGGCATTTTCACTTTGGGCTGTAATTACGGTGAATTTTATAAGTTCAAGGTTTCTAAAACCGCTGTTTGCAAGAAAACGGCCGGTGGCTGAACTTTCTGACGTTAATTTTCTTGTGGAAATGAGGCGGCTTGGATACGCGTTCCCTTCAACACACACGGCAATGGCGGCGGCCCTTGCCGCCGCGTTATGGGACCGCAGAGAGGCAAGGCCTTATCTGGCACTGTTTGTATTTTTAACCGCTTTCTTCTGCGTGTATACCGGCGGGCATTATCCGCTTGATACAGCTGCCGGGCTTGTGCTTGGCGTTTTTACAGGCAGGGCGGCTGTTTATATAAAAAGACTATACTTAAAACGGAGTGGTTATGAAAATTAAAAAGTTACCCGCAATTTTGGCTGTACTTTTAACGGCGGTTGTTTTTATGCAGGCGTCAGGAACCGCGGCGCCCCAGATTAAAAATGACGAAACGCTTGTAAATGTGCTGTGCTATCACAGGTTTGAAGAGCGCAAAATCACCGACCCAAGAAAGAAAGTGTTCGGGGATATTTATTATATTTCCCCTGATATGTTTGAAGAACACCTTAAATACCTTAAAGATAATAAATATAACGTAATTTCCATGTCTGAATATGTTAAATACCTTGAAAAAGGAAAAAACCCGACCGCGAAGACTGTTGTAATTACTATTGATGACGGATACAGAAGCATTTATGAGAAAGCTTACCCGCTTTTAAAAAAATACGGGTATACCGCAACCACGTATTTGTATAACCATTTTCTTCCGGGCGGAAAAAACGCGCTTAATGTGGCGCAGATAAAAGAAATGGCCGCGGACGGCTTTGAATTCGGAAGCCACAGCGCCACTCATCCGATTCTTTCCCTGAAACAGAAAACAAGGAAAGGCAAAAAGTATTTAATGGATGACAGGGAATACCTTAAATTTCTTGAATCTGAAATTGTAGGTTCGAAGGAATACCTTGAAGATAAGACCGGGCTTGTAATGGATACAATTGCTTATCCTTACGGGGCTTATTCGGAAGAAATAATTGCTTTTGTGAAAAAAGCCGGATACAAGGCGGGTTTTTCCGTCGTGCCTTCATACAACACGGCTGAAACGGATAAGTTCGCTTTAAAACGGACAATGCTCTATAACAATTCGGACATTGAAAAGTTTAAAAAGATATTTGAAAAAAAACAGATAAAGATAAAATCTGTTTATCCTCCTGATTCCGCCATTATAGAAGAACGTATACCTGTAATAAAAGCGGAACTGGCGGAGGATGCGGGGATTAACACAGCCACAATAAAATTTATGATGGGAAGGGTTGTATTAAAGGATTCGGTTTACAACCCTGATACTAAAATGTTAACATATAAATACTCCACAAAAATGACGCGCGGCACGCATGAGGTAAGGGTTATAGCCAAAGATGATAATGGCGGTAATTACGAGTACGCCTGGATGTTTATAATAGGAAAGCACGTTGATCCGGAACTTTTAAGGAAAAAGACTGAAAAAAAACAGGTTAAGGAAGTGGAAAATAATGGATAAGAACAGGCACTTAGACGCTGATTTAAGGGAAAAACTGATACTTGGGCTTGATGTTGATGACATGGCGGAAGCGTATAACCTTATTGATAAAATGGCGCCATACATTAAATATTATAAAGTCGGCCTTCAGCTTATAACCAAAGACGGGCCGCGCCTTGTAAGCACTTTAAAACGCAAAGGGTTAAAGGTTTTTTATGATGCCAAATTTTTTGACATACCGCAGACGGTATATAACGCCTGTTATGAAGCAGCCAGATACGGCGTTAATATGGTAAATGTGCACGCGCTTGGCGGGGAAAAAATGATAAGCTACGCCAAGGAAGCCATTATGAAATCTTCGGATAAGATGAAACTTGACCCTCCGCTGCTTCTGGCGGTAACGGTGCTTACCAGTTTTGACAATAGAAGCCTTAAAGCTTCCGTTAAAACGTCCCTTGATGTAAAAAAGATGGTGCTTGCGCTTGCCAAATCCGCAAAAAAAGCGGGCGCGGACGGCGTGGTATGTTCGCCGCATGAAATAAAAATGTTAAGAAAAGAACTTGGGCCGGATTTTGTAATAGTGACGCCGGGTATCAGAACAGGAAAAATAAGCAAAGATGACCAGAAGAGGATAATGACGCCAAAGGACGCGATTTCAGCCGGTTCGGATTATATTGTTGTTGCAAGGCCGATATTAAAAGCGGATGACAGGGTGCTGGCTGTGGAAAATATCTTAAAAGAGATAAAGGAAGGTAGCGACAATGCAAAAAGAAGAAAAAATTCTTGAGGTTTTCAGAAAAGCAAACGCGCTTCTGGTCGGGCATTTTATGCTTACGTCGGGAAAACACAGCAATATTTATCTGGAAAAGTTCACGGTGCTGCAGCAGCCAAAGCCGACGGAATATTTGTGCAAACAGATAGCGGCGCACTTTAAGAAACATAAAATTGATGTTGTTATAGGGGCTGCGATTGGGGGGATAATACTTTCCTATGAAACCGCAAGGCAGCTTGGCGTGCGCGGTATTTTTATGGAAAGGGAAGAAGGCAAACTTAAACTGCGCCGAGGATTTGATATTGCGGAAGGCGAAAGGGTTTTAATAGTTGAAGATATTGTGACAACCGGAGGTTCCGTGCAGGAAATAATAGCGGAACTTAAGGAGAATTATAAATGTGAAATAGCAGGCGTCGGCCTTTTAATTGACAGAAGCGGTAAAAATATAGATTTTGGAGAAGGCGAAACATTTGCCCTTGCGCATATGGACATAACCACGTATGAAGAAAAAGAGTGCCCTATGTGTAAAAAGGGCATGCCCATAACCAAAAGGGGCAGCAGAAATACAAAGAAGTAACCGGAGGCTATATGTACTGTTATAAGTGCAATGGGAAGATTGAAGCCGGCCATATATTTTGCCCGCACTGCGGGGTAAAAGTAAAATCTGAACCCATTGTCATAACAGAAGTATATAAGGTTAAGGAAACCGCTGAAAAAAAGCCGGAAGAGGCAAAAGTTCATGCTGAAAAGCCGGAGTTTCCGGCTGTCAAAGTATTACCTTCCAAACGGTTGTTATCTCCTGTATTTTCTGCCGGCGTCAAAGAACCTGAATATAAACAGCCGGCAATAACGCAGGCGGATGTAAATCCTTTTATGAAAATTTCCGACAATATCGGCGCGGCTTTTGTGCCGGCGGCCGGTGATTTTAAAAAAATGCTTGGGGCAATAGGGCCTTTTTACATAATGGCGCTGGCGCTTTTTATTGTTTTTACGGGACAGGCGATGATATTCGGCAGGAATTCCGTTAATCCTTCGGTATATCTGTGGTATGTTATTGCGTCTGTAATTTTTCTGGCTGCTGAAGCTTCCTACCGTTACAGGCGCGTGATTTCTCAGGTGCCGGAGATTCCGGAAAAGTCAACTCTGACAAAAGAAATAATATATGTTTCCATAATTACGGCTGTTGCCGCTTTTTTCAGGCTTTATATAATTAATGAAACACCGGCCGGTTTTGCGTATGACGAATCCACGCTTTCTGCGGCGGCGGTTGAAGTAATAAATAAAAGTACTGTATACGGCTATAAAATGCCGGCGTATGTGGGCGGGGATATAAAATACTCCACATTTTTTATATATATTTTATCATTTGTTTTCAAGTTTTTTGGCGCCGGTATTGTTCAGGCAAGGGTTACAATGGCTATTATTGGAATATTATCGGCTGTCGGCGTGTATTTTCTTTCAAGGCGTATGTTTGGAATAAAAGCGGCTTTTTTTATAGGCCTTATCTTTGCCGTAATGCGCTGGCATGTGAATTTCAGCAGAATCACTTTTTACGCGGTTTTTGGGGTTTTTCTTGGTATTGCGGCGGTGTATTTTATTTATATGGTGCTGACGCGCGGAAAAAAACTGGACTTTGCCCTCCTGGGCGTAACTTTGGGGCTTGTTCCTTATGGATACACACCCGGCAGAATGCTTCTGCTGGCGGTGCTTTTTACCGGCGCGTTTATTGCCATAAGGGATATTTCGTTTTATAAGCAAAATCGGAAAAAGATAATACTTTCACTGGTGCTTTTCATTATTACTTTTGCACCGCTTGGCGGGTATTTTTTAACCCACCGGCAGGAATTCATGTCAAGGACTTCGCAGGTATCAATTCTTGATGAGAAACTGGTGCAGACATGGTTTCACGGAAAATTTACAAGGGAACAGGCTATAAAAGACACGTTTAAAAAGACGTTTCAGATGTTTACAAGATACGGCGACCAGAACCCAAGGCATAATATTCCCGGCAAACCAATGCTTGATATAGTAACCGGCGGCCTTGCGGTGCTGGGCCTTGGTTTTATGATTTTTAGAATACTTAATGTTTTTTATTTTTTTGTTGTCACACTGTTTATCTGTACTCTCATCCCGGGCCTTTTAACCATAGAGGCGCCGCAGTCACACAGGGTGATATATTCCATTATCCCCATAATTATTTTTGTTGGGTTTGTAATAAACAGGTTTTTTGTTTATGCGGCGGAACAGTTTGCCGGAAAGGCAAGAACAGCGGCTGTCGTAACAGTGTTTATCGGGTGTGGCATGATTGCCGGCATAAACTATAAAGATTATTTTGAAGTTCAGGCGAAAAATAACGTCTGCTGGTCAAATTTTGACACTATAAGCAGGACTGCCGCCGAATTTGTAATGTCAAAAGGGGATGACTGGTACGGGATTGTGGATCCTGCGTTTGCGAAAAAAACATTTTATTTTCTGGCGCGTGAAAAATCAAAAAAAAGTTATGGCTATTATTCGCCTTCGTTGGTTCCTTATGCCAATCCGGAAGGAAAGAAGATATATTATCTGCTTGGTTTAAAGCATAAAAATACCGCGGTATATGACCTGCCAAGAATTTATCCCAAAGGCAGGCTGATTACGATATATGAAAAGTATAACAGCGCGTTTGTCCATATGTACGCTTTTGAGGTGGATGAACAGGAAGCCATGGCAAACAGGGACAGGAAACTCTCGGAAGGGTTTTATGCGAAATATTTCGGGAATGAACGCTGGGAAGGATATCCTTCGCTTCACAGGATAGATTCGGTGCTTTCCTTTGACTGGCATGCACCCCCGCTTGACGGGCCTTTTTCGGCGGAATGGACGGCTTATCTTCAGTCTGCCGGCGGCGCCTATGAGTTTGGCATTGATACAAATAATTACGCGGACCTTCAGATTGACGGTAAAACCATATTAACTGTTGATATGAAAAATTCAGTATTAGACGGAAATCCAAAAATTAACCTTTCGGCAGGCACGCATAAAATAAGGGTAAGATATATGGAAAACACGGGATATTCGCGGATGCATCTAAGGTGGAAAAAACCGGGATCGTCGTCATTTGAAATTATTGACCCTATGTTTTTAAAACCGCTTAAATAATTTTTCAGGCAGTTGTGTTTTGCTGTTATTTGTTATATCATTTAACCTGTAAGTTAAATCGTTGGCGGGAGGTATTCATATGCGCAGGGCTTTTTGTGCTGTTTTGTTTATTCTGGTTTTCTCTTTTTCTCTTTTTGCCGCGGGTGAATACTTTATTGTAAAAGAGGAAGGGATAATAGACGCCGCAAACGCGGATTATGTGATAAATGCCATTAAACAGGCAAAAGAAGACAACGCTTCCGCTGTCATACTGGAAATGGACACTCCGGGCGGAATGATGAAATCCATGAGAACTATTATTGACGCCATACTGTCAAGCGAAGTGCCGGTTATTTCATACGTCACTCCCAAAGGGGCGCACTCTGCTTCCGCGGGTACTTTTATACTTCTGGCATCACACGTGGCGGCAATGGCGGACGGGACCAATATAGGCACGGCCAGCCCTATTGATTTGCAGGGCAACAAAGCCGCTGAAAAAATAACAAATGATTCCATTACCTATATTAAGAACCTTGCCCGTATAAACGGGCGTAATGAAAAATGGGCGGAAGAAGCAATAACAAAAAATTCATCCATTTCAGAAAAAGAAGCGCTTACGCTTAAAGTTATTGAATATACTGCGTCTGATTTAAAGTCGCTTTTAACGCAGCTTGACGGTAAAAAAATAAAAGTGGGCGCGAAAGAGATTACAATTAACACAAAGGATTATGTTTTAAAAGAGGTTAAGATGCCTTTTAGAAACAGGTTCCTGCACCGGCTGGCTGACCCTAATATTGCCTATATCCTTTTTCTTGTCGGAATTTACGGTATAATTTACGAACTTGCGCATTTTGGAGCGCTTATTCCCGGAATAATGGGGGCTATCGCGATAGTGCTGGGTTTTATAGGTTTTGAAAGCGTCCCCATAAATACGGCGGGGATAATATTAATAGTACTTGCCGTGGTATTGTTTATCGCGGAAGCAATGACGCCTGCTTTTGGCGCGTTATTTGGAGGTGGACTGGTGTCAATGATAATTGGGTCTTTAATTCTTTTTCCCGGAAGGGAAGCGGGTGACTTCTGGGCGCCGTCGTATTTTGTGATAGGTACAATGGTGGTTTTAACCGCGGCTTTTTTTGCTTTAATTGTCTATCTTGTGGTAAAAGCGCAGAAGAGAAAATCAATTATCGGCAAAAAAAGTACAATAGGGCATAATGGCGTGGCTCAGACAGAAATAACACAGGCGGGCGGTATAGTTAATGTGGGCGGCGAGGACTGGCAGGCGTATTCAGATGAGCCGGTTGCCGCGCGTGATATTGTTGAAGTGATTGAAGAAGAGGGGCTTAAATTGAAAGTTAAAAAAATACAAAGAAAGAAGGAGGATTCAAAATGACAATTTCGGTTATTGTAACAGTTATTGTTGTGCTTATTGTACTTTTGCCGTCGTTCATTAAAATTGCGCAGGAATACGAAAGGCTTGTGGTTTTCAGGCTTGGAAAATGTATCGGAGAAAAAGGCCCCGGGCTGGTTATTCTGATACCGTTTATTGACCGTCCGGTAAGGGTGGATTTAAGGGAACTGTATCTTGAAATTCCGTCCCAGACCTGTATTACAAAAGATAACGCGGGCATATCAATAGACTTTCTTATTTACTGGAAGGTAATTGACGCGGTAAAAACGGTTGTTCAGGTTGGAAACTTTGCCGGTGCTTCGCAGGGAATCGCGACCACAACTTTAAGGGCAATAGTGGGCGATATCAGCCTTGACGATGTGCTTGCTAAAAGGGAAGATATTAATATGAGGTTAAGGACAAAACTTGACGAAGTAACGGAACGCTGGGGTGTAAAAATAACCTCTGTTGAAATCCGCGAGCTGACCCCGCCCAGGGAAATACAGGAATCAATGACAAAACAGATGTCGGCGGAACGTACACGCCGCGCGCTTGTGACCGAAGCTGAAGGCCAGAAAGTGGCGTCTATTACAGTCGCGGAAGGCCAGAAACAGGCGGCTATTTTAAAGGCGGAAGGCGAACAGCAGTCGCAGATACTTCGTGCTGACGGATACGCCAAAGCGCTTAATGAAATCTTCAGCGCTGCAAAAGGCGTGGATTCCAACACCATGCTGCTGCAGTACTTTGAGGCGTTAAAAGAACTTGGCGCCAAAGATTCCACCAAATTTGTTATACCTATGGAACTTACATCATTAGTGTCCACGATTGCGGGAAAGGCGAAGGAAACGATAAAGTGAACGCGGAAATAATCACCTGCGGCACGGAACTTCTGCTGGGACAGATAGAGGATACTAATTCCTCTTTTATCAGCAGAAAACTTGCCGAAGCGGGGATAAACGTATACTTCAGGACAACGGCCGGCGACAACGCCGGCCGTCTTGTTTTGGCCATTAAAGCCGCTTTGCAGCGTGCGGATGCCGTTATTATCACCGGCGGGCTTGGCCCAACCGTGGATGACATTACCAGGGAAGCTGTGTCACAGTGTACCGGGCGAAAAATAGTAATTCACGAAGATATACTTTTAAACCTTAATGAATTTTTTAAAAAACGCGGAATTAAGATGGCTGATTCCAACATGGCGCAGGCGGGTGTTCCTGAAAACGCGGAAATTATTAAAAATGACAGGGGCACCGCACCTGGATTCATACTGGAACATGAAGGGAAAACAATTGCCTGCGTTCCGGGCGTGCCGTATGAAATGAAACCGATGGTTACGGACACAATTATACCTTATCTTATGAAAAAAAGCGGGGAACAGGCGTCTGTTATAAAATATGTTTCGCTTAAAATAGCAGGAATGGCGGAATCCGCCGTAAATGACCTTATAAAAGATTTGTTTGAGTCGTATGTAAATCCTTCCATAGGAATACTTGCTCACCATACAGAAATAGAATTAAGGATAACCGCTAAAGCGGCAAATATATCCGAAGCTGATAAAATGTTGAATAAGGTAAAACTGGAAATTAAAAAAAGGCTGGGCGAAAATCTGTACGGTGAAAATGAAGAAGCACTTCATGGCGTGCTGGCAAATACGCTTAAAAGCAAAAAACTTACCATATCAACCGCGGAATCCTGTACGTCGGGAATTATAGCGTCAAAACTGACCCAATCAGCCGGAGCCACATCATATTATATTGGCGGGATAAATACCTATTCAAATGAAGTTAAAACAGATATTCTTGGCGTGGACCCTTATATAATACAGGACTACGGAGCTGTGTCGCGGGAATGCGCCTGCGAAATGGCTTTAAAGTGCGCGGAGCTTTTTAAAACAGACTGTGCCATATCGGTCACCGGGATAGCGTGGCCGGGCGGCGGCACGCCGGAAAAGCCTGTGGGGCTTGTGTATATCGGTATAAATTATAAGGGCGCGGTTATTGTAAACAGGTTTATTTTTTCCGGCAGCCGTGAAATTGTGCGTCAAAGGGCTGCGGTGATGGCGTTGTTTGAAATGTTAAAAACAATAAATCGGGGCGGTGTACCGGTTTGAAAAACGAATGGCGGTACACAGAACAACCTTTAAAAGAAAGAATGAAAAAGAATACGGTTACAAGTATTGTGTTTTTTATCCTGACTTTTCCTTTAATGTTTGTGATAACCCCCATGATTTTAAAGTACGTGGGGAAAGAAATGTACGGGGTTTGGGCGCTTGTTACGGCGATGGTTGTGTTTATGGAGCTTGCGGGCGGGCTTCAGACGCCTTCGGGAATATCTATTATGGTGCCAAAATATGACCCTAAAAAAAGCAGCAGGGATATTAATGAAATAACCAACACGGTATTCTTCTTCTATTTGCTGACCGCTTTTCTTATGTCGGCGGCGTTTTTTATACTTAAAGAGCCGATTATGAACGCTTTCTTTAAAGTGGCTGCAGAAAATTCCGGGGATGCTTATTTTGTTGTGGCGTTTACCGTTTACGCGTTCATGCTGAATTTTGTACTTCTTGCCTTTGTTTACCTGATTAACGCTTTTAACGTGGTGTATATTACCAATATAGTGCATATAATAATAGCTTACATCAGGACAGCGGCAATGGCAGCCGCGCTTATCATGGGTTATGGTATTAAGGGCGTGGCGGTTGCGCAGATGTCTTGCCTGATACTGGAAACCGTGGTACTGCTTTGTTACGTTAAAAAAGTATATCCTCCGCTTGCTTTTGGGGTGAATTACATAAGCATAAAAAAATTCAGGGAATTAATGTCCATAAGCCTGAAACTTGTGATGTCAAAAGTTTCGGTTTTAACGGGACAGAATGCCGATAAACTGATACTTGGATACTTTATAAACCCTGTTTACGCGGCGTATTATCAGGTGGGCGCGTCGGTTTCTAAATTTATCTGGCAGCTGCCGGAAATTATGGGGCTGTCTTCAATACTTCCGGCCGCGTCCGAACTGAAAAGCAAAGATAAAAGCGGCAATATACATGACATGTTTGTAAAGGTAACCCGATACTTGTTTTTTGCATCCATACTTTTATGCGCGGGAATAATTGCTTTTGGCAATGAATTTATAGTCCTTTGGCTGGGGACAGGGTATGAAGAGGCCTTTCTTGTAATGGCCGTGCTTGCGTTTGCGTATACCGCAAGCCTGATAGGCTACCCTGCAATGAATATTTTAAACGGGATGGAACGGGTAAAAGAAGTAATGTGGGTTTCCGGATTATCAGCTTTATTAAACATAGTGTTAAGTATAGTTTTAACAAAATATTTTGGTTTAAAGGGGACTCTTATTTCTGCGGCTATATCGCTTTCAATAGGGGGGCTGGCGTTGTATATCCTTTACAGGGTTATATCCGGAAAAGCGGGCGGCATATTGCTGTCTATTATAAAACCCGGCGCGGCTGCCGTTATATCTTTGGGCGTAATATCAATCATGGAATACTTAATGGGCAACAGGACCGGTTGGCTGCTGTTTTTTGCGAAGGCGGGATTGTTTAGTGTTATTTATTCTGCCGTATGTATAAAACTGTTTAAGGTATTTGATGATAATGATATGGAACTAATAAAGGGAGTTTTTAAATTAAAAAAAGCCTGATGTTTAGGTTATTCTGTTTTCTGTAAAAAACAATTGAAAAATATGTAATTAAAATGTAATATTGTATCTGTGATTCAGGTTTGTTTTTAGCGATACATAACAGTACTTTTTTTAATGCTTTTTGTACGAGGTTATAATTCAGTTATTATAATAAATTAAGTGCGCCTGTTTCGTGCTGCGCACGAAGAAACGATAGGAAGGTAAGGCCTTGATTTTCGTATGCTCGCTGAAAGCTCGCAAAACGTTTCAGCTCAGTTATAGTAAAATATAGTAGACTTGCTTCCAGCAATACACAGTTAGTGCGCCTGTAGCTCAGTGGATTAGAGTGCCTGGCTACGAACCAGTTGGTCGGGGGTTCGACTCCCTCCAGGCGCACCATTAAAAAAAGCCCCCTGCAAAGGGGGCTTTTTTATTTAAGCCTTTGTAGGGACAGCGCTCCTGCGCTGTCCGCGTAGTTGAATTGAAGAATAAAAACCGGACAGCGCGGGAGCACTG
>JAFGWA010000030.1 GCA_016937715.1 Candidatus Goldiibacteriota bacterium | reverse complement strand
TTTCGCTTATGCTTAACTGCTTATAGCTTAATGCGCTATGTTTTAAGCTTTCGCTTATGCTTAACTGCTTATAGCTTAACGCGCTATCTTTTAAGCTTTCGCTTATGCTTAACTGCTTATAGCTTAATCCGCTATCTTTTAGGAGGTTTCATTATGCACAGAAGCACAAAAAAAGTACTGGAAATAATAACAGACAGTTTAACAGACAGTTTAACAGACAGCAGCACGCCCCCTACCCTGCGGGAGATTGCAAAAAAAGCGGGTTTTTCATCCACCTGGCCGGTACGCTACCACCTTAAAAAACTGGCGGAAGACGGATTTATAAAGATGAAAAAGAACCTGTCACGCGGAATAGAACTGGTGTCAGTTCAGACCGGCATTCCCCTTCTGGGCAAAATAAGCGCGGGGCTTCCCATTTACGCCACGGAAAATGTGGAACGCCACATTCACAGCGTTGTGGATATTTTCGGGGTAAAAGACATGTTTGCCCTGTCCGTAAAAGGCGACAGCATGATAAACGCCGGCATACTTGACGGCGATATTGTTTTTGTAAGAAAACAGCCGTCCGCGGACGAAGGTGAAATTGTAGCCGCTCTTATAGGCGAAGAAGCCACGGTAAAACGCTTCTACAAATCCAAAGACGGCGTGAAACTTGTGGCGGAAAATCCAAACTACAAACCGATATTATCAAAAGAAGCCGTGGTCATGGGAAAAGTGGTCGGCGTAATGAGGAAATGCTGATGTCCGCGGAAAAAATAAATGAAAAAATAAAAGCCGGAGTGGTCTTTGGCACAACCGGCCCCGTGCCGCGCTGGTTTACATGGCGCAAAAAGAAAATACTTATCACTTCCGTTAATTACAACTGGAAAAGCACGGACGGAAAATCTGTAATTCTGCACTTTGCGGTAACAGCGGATTCCGGCAGTTATGAACTTTCTTTTAACCGCGATTCCATGGAATGGAAACTGATGAAGTCAGAGATTTTATGAACTCTTCCCCGCCTTCTGCACGCACTATTTTGCTGGTGGATATGAACGCCTATTTCGCCTCTGTGGAACAGCAGTGCAACCCGGCTTTGCGCGGAAAGCCTGTCGCGGTCTGCGGCGAAGGGCGCACGGTAATAGTCACCGCCTCATACGAGGCACGCGCCTTTGGCGTAAAGACCGGCATGACCCTTCCTGAAGCACGGCAGATATGCCCCGGCCTTATCCCCGTGCAGGGCGACCTTGATAAATATATTGAAACCTCCCTTCGCATACACAAAATACTTCTTGATTACACGGATATGGTGGAAGTCTTTTCAATAGATGAATGTTTTATGGATGTCACGGCCACGCAACACCTTTTTGGCGGAGCAGTTAACATAGCGCGCGAAATAAAAAACAGAATAAAAAAAGAGTTTGGTTTATTGTGTTCCGTAGGAATAGGCCCCAACCGCGTGGTTTCAAAAATAGCCGGCAAGATGCACAAACCCGACGGCCTGACAATAATGAATAAAGAAGACATTCCCGCGGTATTTAAAAACATGCCTGTGGAAAAACTGCAGGGCGTGGGCATAGGCCCGCGCGTGGCGGAAAAGCTTTATTTTCTTGGAATAAAAACAGCCGCGGAACTTGGCGAAGCTCCGGTGCAGCTTTTAAAATCACAATTCGGGATACTTGGCAGGATATACAAAGCCATAGGAATGGGCCTTGACGACACACCCGTGGCAAAATACGGCGATGAAAAACCGGTGAAATCAGTCGGACACAGCCACACCCTTGCGGCAGACACCGCGGATATTAATGTGATATATTCATACCTTTTAATGCTGTGCGAAAAAACAGGTTTCCGCCTGCGCGGATACAAACTTACCGCGCGGACCGCCGCCCTTTATGTAAGGTTCTCGGACTTTACCGGTTTTTCACAAAGAAAGACATTTAAACATTACTTTGATTCCGGCGAAGAAATTTTTAAATGCGCAAAGGAAATTTTTGAATCCCTTTTACCTTTAAAAAAAGAGGTGCGCCTGCTTGGAATAAGCGTCGGAAATTTATCAGCAGCAGCCGGCCAGTCATTTTTATTTGAAAACGACGAGAAAAAAAGGCAGTTAACCCGCGCAGTTGATGAAATAAACACAAAACACGGCGATTTCACGGTAAAGCCCGCTTTATTGATTACCGCGGAAAAGTTCGGTATACTTGAAAGGTGCGGGATAATAAGTACAAGGATATGGAAGAAATAGATGGATGCTTAGAGGCTTGGAGGCTTGGCAAGTACAGTCCTTAAAGCAGGCTTGTCAGTTTGGCTGATTTTACCAAGCATCCAACCATCCAAGCGTCCAAGCGTCAGAATTATTTAAAATCGGGGGGTACTATGGCATCAGGTAATATAAAGATAGGGACATCCGGTTTTTCTTTTCCGGACTGGAGAAAAGGCGTGGTATACCCACAGGGTCTTTCCCAAAAAGAAGAGCTTTTATACTACAGCCGCGACCTTGAATTTGACACGCTGGAGATTAACGCATCTTACTACACCATAATGACTGAAAAAACCATTGCCTCAATTGAACAGAAAACACCGGACAACTTTGAATTTGTAGTCAAAGGATATAAAGGCTTTACCCACGACCCTTTTGATACACGGCTGGGCGCCAAAAAGCCGTCCATACAGAAAGCCTTTCATGATATTGAAAAATTTATATCTTCCCTTTCTCCGCTTCGGGAAGCGGAAAAACTTGGCTGCGTACTGCTTCAGTTTCCTGTATTTTTTAATCCGTGCAAAGACTCCTATGAATACATAAGCAGCTGCAGGAAAGCTTTTAAAGAAATTCCGCTTGTCATAGAATTCAGAAACAAGTCCTGGGCCAAAGATGATACCTTTGATTTTCTAAGGGGCAATGACCTTGGCTACTGCGCGGTGGACGAACCCAAACAGCCCCGCCTTATGCCATTTATTAACGAGATAACTTCCGGCACTGCTTATTTCCGCCTGCACGGCAGAAGCGAAAAATGGTTTAACGCGCCGATGGAGGAAAGATATAATTACCTGTATTCGGATGATGAACTGTCGGATTTCATTCCGGAAATAAAAAAGATGGCGTCAAACGCCGTCAAAACATATATCTTTTTTAACAACTGCCACGCGGGCTCCGCGGTGAAAAACGCGCAGAGGTTAAAACAGCTGCTTAAAAAGCAGGGAGTGTTGTTTTAACTAACCTACAAACAGGCTTTTTGTGGAAAACTGCGGGTCGCTTGTAAGGTTAACTCCAAGCCTTTTCAAGCCTGCTTCATCGCCGGGTGTCGGCAGATGCGATATGTGGACTTCGCACCCCCTTAATTCCGTCAGCTTTTCCATTGCGGCTTTGGCCGTAGGGTTAGTGGCGGCGCTTATGCTTAACGCTATAAGGGTTTCGTCCAGATCAAGGCTTACTGTTTTTTTCTTTAAGATATCTTTTTTGAAAGCGCTTATGGATTCCGTGATAAAAGGCGCCAGCACGTGTATTTTATCCGGGATTTCCGCCATTTGTTTTATGGCATTTAAAATCACGCTTGAAGCGGCATGCATTGTCGGGGAATTTTTGCCCGCTATAATCGTTCCGTCTTTTAACTCTATTGCCGCTCCGCAGTAGATTCCTTCATTGCCCTTATTTTTCTTTTCGCCTTCCTGTGATGCCTGCCTTGCCGGTATAACAACGCTTCTGTCTTCGGGTTTAACGTCAAGTTCTTCCATCAGAAGTTCCGCGCGCTCCACCGCGTCTTTATCTGTCAGCCCCATCATGTATTCGCACTTACACCTGAAATAACGCCTTATCACTTCCTGCTTTGCGGCTTCCTGCGTTACCGCATCATTAACAATGCCAAAACCCGCCCTGTTCACACCCATGTCCGTGGGCGACTTATAAACATCTTTTTCATCCATTATTTTTTTCAGAATTCTTCTTATGACAGGAAAACATTCCACGTCGCGGTTGTAATTAACCGCCGTTTCTTTATACGCTTCAAGGTGAAAAGGGTCAATAAGGTTAAAATCTTTTATGTCAATTGTCGCGGCTTCGTACGCCACATTCACCGGGTGCTTTAAAGGCAGGTTCCATATCGGGAAAGTCTCAAACTTTGAATAAGCGGATTTTATTCCGCGCTTGTGGTCATGGTATAACTGCGACAGGCATGTTGCAAGTTTTCCGCTGTTGGGTCCCGGTCCGGTTACAACTATCAGCTTCTTGTCTGTTTCTATGTAATCATTTGCGCCGTAGCCCTCATCGCTAACAATAAGGTCGACATCGGTCGGATAACCTTTTGTGAATTTATGGGCGTAAACCTTTACCCCCATCCGCTCCAGCTTGTTTTTAAACTGCCGGGCAGATACCTGGCCTTCAAACCTTGTTATTACAACACCCAGCACATCAAGCTGGCGTTCCCTTAAATCATCAATAAGTTTTAAAACATCCATATCATAGGTTATGCCAAAATCAGCCCTCATCTTTTTTACTTCAATAGCCCCGGCATAGATGGCTATAAGGATGCCCGCTTTATCCTTCATTTTTTGCAGCAGCCTAAGTTTGACATTAGGGTCATACCCCGGAAGCACGCGCGCGGCGTGGTAATCAAACATAAGTTTTCCGCCGAATTCAAGGTAAAGCTTCTGTGATTTATTAACCCGCTCAAGTATGAAAGAGGTCTGTTCGTTTAAATATTTTTCATTATCAAATCCATTTTTTAATACCATAGCTTCTCCTGCAGAAGTTTATGTATTTTTCTTCATTTGGGTTATTATAGTATAACGGCTTTAAAAGTTTTTCAAGGGTAATATTTACTGACGCCGCAGTTATTACATACTTGGATTTGTTATTACGGCAAGCACAGGAGCGCGTCCCTTAAATTAAAAAATAAGTTTCAATCACCCATAAATCGAATAATTTATCCTAGCCTTGCCCCCATGCTTTGCGGCATACATAAGGTCGTCGGATTTTTTTATTACGTCATCAACTGACCGCGTAGGTTTCAGGAAAGTAACAACGCCAAAACTGAAAGTAATAAAACTGTGTTTTTTTCTCATTACATCATTAAGCATTCTGTATATTTTCCCTGTTATTTTTTTCGCCTTTGAAGGCCCCGCTTCTATAAGAAGAATACCAAACTCATCCCCCCCAAGCCTTGCCACCATATCAGTGGGCCTTATATGTTTTCTTATTATATGGGCAATATCCACAAGCAGCATATCGCCTGCCTTATGGCCATACATGTCATTAACCGATTTAAAATTATCCACATCAAAATATACTACGGTAAACGGTTCTTTATACCTTTTTAAGCGCTTCAATTCCATCTCCACATATTTAAAAAACCCCCTGCTGTTGGAAATCTTTGTCAGAAAATCCTCATTCGCAAGCCTTATTTCCATAACCAGAAAGTTTCTTACGGTATTAACAAGGACAGAAAAAGCCATAAAAAGAATTATCCTTGCCGCGGTGTTAATATAAGGTATAAACGGCTGTGAATAGCTTCTTCCGGAGAACAAATCCCCCACAAACCATACAATTGCGGCAAAAACAGATATGATAATTCCGTAGCTTTTCTTTCCAAACCACGCCGCAGCCATTACAGGAATTATATATAATATGGAAAAGGTGAATTCATATTCAATAAAAACCCCAAGCCATCCTAAAAGCACACAAAAGGCCATGCATGCGGCAATTAAATAACCCGTGTTTATGCTCTTTAGCCACTTTTCCAAATCCGCGTTTTGTGCCATACAACCCACCTCCATACTAATTATAACAGTAATTACCGTTTAAACCCCGTAAAAATAAAAAACCCGGCACTTTATATCAGTGCCGGGTTTTGGATATTAAAAGAATTTACTTATTGTCAGCCAATCAAACCCTTTTATCCAAAGGGGTATATTCAAGTTTAATGTCGCCGGTATACACGGCGCGCGGCCTGAAAAGCCTGTTCTTAGGCAGGTATTCCAGTATCCTTGCCGTCCATCCGGAAATTCTTGAAGCGGCAAAGATAGGCGTAAACATCGCGGTTTCAATTCCCATCGCCTTATATATAAGCCCAGAGTAAAAATCCACGTTTGGGAATATCTTTTTTTCTTTTCCAAGTTCCCTTACTATTATACTGTCAAGCATAGTGGCTGTATCAACAAGGGGTTTAATTTCCGGCCTTTTGTCCACCATAAAACGCACCAGCGGCCCGAACACCCTTGCGCGCGGGTCATACGCCTTATAAACCCTGTGCCCAAAACCCATAACTTTTCTTTTTGACTCCCTTACCTTTTTAAACCATTCTTCGGCATTTTCCGGCCCGCCTATTTCTTCAAGGTCATACAATACCTTTTCATTGGCGCCGCCGTGAAGCGAACCTTTTAAACTTGTAATTGCCGCCACAATAGAACTGTACATGTCGGTCAGCGTGGAATTGGCAACCATTCCCGTAAAAGTGGAAGCGTTCATTCCATGATCGGCGTGCAGTATAAGGGCTATATCCATTATTTTTTCCGTTACCGCGTCCGGTTTTTTTCCGGTCATCATGTATAAAAAATTGGCAGCGTGGCTTAAACCGGGGTCCTGCTTTACCGGTTTTTTTCCGGCCCTTATACGCGCTATTACGGCCACAAGCGATGATACCTGCGCTATAAGCTTTATGGCAATTTCTTCCTGATTGGCTACAGAAATATCTTCCGTCTTTTCGTCAATAGCGCCAAGCATTCCGACTGCCATATACAGGCTTATCATAGGGTGAGTATTGATACTTGTGGTTAACCTTAAAGCGTCAAACACTTCGTATGGCAGTTCCCTGTAAGAAATAAGTTTTGCCTTAAAATCATTTAATTCCTGATTATTCGGAAGTTTGCCATAAAGCAGAAGGTAAGAAGTCTCTTCAAACGTGGAATAATCTGAAAGCTGAAAGCAGTCAAAACCCCTGTATACAAGATGCCCGTTAACACCGTCAACATAACCCACCTTGCTTTCACAGGCAATTGCGCCTTCAAGGCCTTTGTTGATAGACGCGGAAACAGGCCATTCAACCGAAGATGCTATTACCGCGCCAACCTCGCTCTGATTTTCTGTTGCTACAAGTTTAGCCGCTTCCCTGATAGTCTCTTTAATCTTTGCTACGCTCATTTTTAATGCCTCCTTACCTGATTTGTTAAGCAAACCATAATAAAGATTTATAAACGATGTGTCAACCAAAACCGATAAAATATTTTTAGCGTTTTCGTAAGTTTTCGTAGGTACTCATAAATAAAAAAATGCCATAAGCAGTAAACTTATGGCATTTTAACCTGTTTTCTTGAAATTTATAAACAAAAACAGTTATTTGCGCGCAAATTTAAATTACATTCCCAGAAGCTTATAAACAAGAAATGCCGGCCAGACTATGGCTTTTAATACTCCAACCACACCGCCCCAAAAAGTTGTCGCAGCCTGAATATAAAACACAGCCGCCCCTATTAATCCAAGCCCGTAAACAGCGCCGCAGCCGGAAGGAGGCGCTGATGTTTTTTTCCCGCAAGACCCTTCTTTTTCAATCTCTTTGTCAATCTCACTGCCGATTGTCTCACCTATCTTTCTGCCAATTTCTTTTGCCGTTGCCTTCTTTTTTACTTTTGCCATTTTATTCCCCCTTTTATTTTATATGCCTGCCGTCACAAAAAGGCTTATTTTTTGATTTGCCGCAGCGGCATAACGTGACACGGTTTCTTATCTCGTACGTTTTGCCTTCGGCTGATTCTATTGGAATACCGCCTTTTACCCAAAGCGGCCCGCTTGCATCAACCTGCGGGTCTTCGGTAGCGCTTATATGAGGTTTAAAATCAGGCTCTATGGGCTTTCCCGTTTTCTTGTCATAAGCCACAAGCCTGCCCGCGGAACAGTTGCAAGCCTGTTCAATGGCTATTTTTTTTGAATCCGGGTCATTAGATTTTTTTGTCAGGTGCCACGTACCGCCTTTAGGATGGCAGAACCGCGCTGACGCGCAGAATACTTCCGCGTCCTTTAAATCCAAATCCGGCCCTTTATAAGTTTTTGCCAGTTCTTCAAAAGTTTCAAATCCCGCGGTCTCTTTGCCGTTAAACTTTTTAGCTGTGTGTGAACCGTCGCAGAAAGGCGGAGTTTTAGTATGCCCGCACCGGCATAAAGAGTAAGTTTCGCCTGTTTTATAATCTTCCTTTTTTATCCAGAATTCCGGCTCATCAGACTCCCCAATTTCCGCTACAGTTTTATCCAAAGGCACACTGCCCGTTACCAGATAAGGCCCGTCTTTACACACCTTAATTTTTTTCATTAGTTCTCCCCTAACATAAAGTGTAAATTTATAACCATTCTACCACCGCCGAATTACTGAGGCAAAGAGAAAATAATGGTTATAAAGGTTATATAACAGCATCCAGTAAAAATTTTAACCCGGAGATCGCCTCACATTTCCTTTAAGCACCATGATACTTATCGCTCATTAAAGGTCTTTTCTTAGATTTGAAAACTTTATTTTTAATCCGTTCCCAGATTGTTCTATTTAAAGGATCTCTTCCTGTCTTTGACCTGAGTTTATATACTTTACCATTAAACTTCCATACTTCTTTTCTTACCCACCGCTTTTCCAGTTCCACCCGCCGATTTCCGCCGTCCTTAAAATAGTCATCATAATGCGCGCATTGTTTAATAATTATAATATCTTTCAGCGTTTTTTTCCTGCAGTCCGAATATTGAACTTCACCGTTAATTACATATCCCTCACCGTCATTACCCATGCTATTAGCAGGAACAGAGACGTATGTGTCAATAACCTTAATTAATTCATTTTTTGAATTAACGTTGAAAATAATCAGTTTTTCTACGCTATCTCCTGCCGCCCAACCCTCATTTATCCTCATAACAATTTGAGTTCCTTCACCGCATCCAAGGTCTGGAATTTCAAACTCCGCCATGCCTCTTGATGGTTCACGCAGCGAAGAAATAGGATTATTATCTCGTCCTAATAATATCACTCCATTTTCCGACCAGCTACTTCCGGGATCACGCAAAGAAAACAGTATCACATATTTTGCATCATTATTATGTCTATTACTAATCACTTTAAGTTCTTTATAAACAATTATTTTCTTGCCGGAAAAAACATCTCCCGAAATTACTGTATTCGATATTGCATCAGGATAGACATCTGTTATTATTTTCTCTATCTGATTCTGATTTAATCCGGTTCCATATACCCGCTTTGTGAAGTTTTTTTCCGAAGCGTTTTTAGGCATTGCCATATCTGCAAAAAGGCCTGTATATAATCCAAGCAGCGCTAAAATAAACATTATTTTTTTCACATTCCCTCCGCCAGCCACTAAGTTTTAGTTCATTTGCATTTTACCATCGCTGAATTATGGAGGCAAAGGTTAAATAAGGGGAATTATATTTTCACAAAGCTAGAGAATCGAAAATCCAGAATTGACCGAAGTCGACTTTTTACTATTTTCGATTATCGATTGTCGACTTCTCGAAAATACAAAAGCCCAGCTTTATGCTGGGCTTTTGTATTTTATGGCTCCACCTACGCAACCGGATGAGAGGTTATATATTCACTATCTTTTTGAAGGAGTGGATATAAAACTTTCAAGGATTTTAAGCTTTCCTTTCTCCCATGTAAAATTAGTAACACTCCAGGTATTGCCACCTTCTCTTCTGAGCTGTTTAATGATCTTTTTATCATAATTAAAAATAGCTTCACTATTAATATTCTCAGATAATTCCTTACTGTTCTCAAACTTTCCTGTTGCCGGTTCGTACAGCCAGAATTTATCAGAATCAACACTTGCACCCATGCTTTCCATAAAACCCAGATCTATGTTACCGTCAAAATTATAATCTTCAAACATCAAAGGAATGTCCCAGGCAACACCTTCTTTTGCATATCGTGATTTCCCCACACTGGATACAGGCTTTGTATCTGAAATATCAATTGATTGTCTCGTTTTACCGGCTGAATCCAAAATCAGCATCTCTTTAATTCCCAAATTCCTTAAATCTGTTTTATCAGAAGTCAGCTTGACAGTTGTTTCATTCATTTTCCCGTGCTTCTTTATCTTAAAAATATACTCATTTCCGTTTTTATGAAAACTGATTAATTCTTTTTTTGCGTTTTCAGATTTTTCACAAGAAACAAATAAAACACAAACACACGCAATTGTTGTAAGTATCAAAAGATATTTTTTCATTTCACCCTCCCGATTTTTTATCATTGTAATGATTCTACGTCAACATGTCAACAAAAGTTCGAATGTGCCCCGTTTTTATCCGAAGAACGTTAAGCAAATATCACAATTGTACATACCCTCGGACGCAGAAGATTCTATTCGAGTCCTGCGCGAAAAACCCCATAAAATACAAAAGCCCAGCTTAATGCCGGGCCGATAACAGATAATCGAGAATTGACAAAAGCCGACTTTTTATTATTTTCGATTATCGATTGTCGACTTCTCAAAAAAACAAAAGGCCAGCTTTCACTGGCCTTTTGTTTTTTATGGCTCCCCGGGCAGGACTCGAACCTGCGACACTGTGGTTAACAGCCACATGCTCTACCGACTGAGCTACCAGGGAACTTGATTGTTTTTTGCTCAATAGATTTTATATATTATCCTATGCCTTTAATGTTGTCAACAGGTTTTATGGCTATAAATATATGCTTTTTAAACAGGTATAATGCCAGCACATCATACACCGCGTGCATTGACACCGCAGCCCAGAAGCCCATATACTGATATAAATACCCTATTACCGCGCTTAGCAGAAACATAATAATACCAAATACAGATACGCTTAAACTTTTCGGATTAAAATAGCCGTGTATTAATATGAACACAAATGACGTCAGCCATATACCCCAGTACTGCTGCAGCACCAACCTGAAAAGAATTTCCTCGCAAAATCCCGCAAGCAGCGCGATTATAATCATATCTGCAATCTTTATATCAAACATTTTAAATAATGAACCCAGCAATTCCTGAACCGGTTTAAAGTAATTAATCCGCACAAGGTAATTAAGCCCAAACGCAAGGGCAATCCCGATACCCGCGCCGGCTAAAAGTTGTACAGGCACAGGAGATATGTTAATTATTTCAAACCATTTCCTCTTTTCCACAAAGAATATCACCAGCCAGGCAATTACCGGCAGGGATAGTTCCATTGACAGGGTTAACAGATATAAATATTTTTTCCCTTTCATTTAATATTTCTTTCTGGGAAAAAGGTCGCGTTTGGTGTTTTGTACCCTGTCTATAAAAAGGATTCCGTCCAGATGGTCAATTTCATGCTGAAGGATAACGGCTTCAAAGCCGTCTGCTTCCAGTATTTTTTCTTCCCCGTTTTTATCCATATATTTCACCTTAACATAATCGCCGCGTTCCACATTTCCCGTATAATCCGGGACGCTTAAACACCCTTCCCTGTTTATAGCGCTGCCTGACACGGCAAGAATCTGCGGGTTTGCCATTAAAAGAAGGCCGTGGGAAACCGGCACTTTTTTATGCCCTGTGGCATCCACCACAACTATCCTTTTAAGTTCACCCACCTGCGGCGCCGCGACACCCACACACCCTTTACTGACATACATCCTGTCTTTAAGGCGTTCCATAAATCCGGCTGTTTTATCATCCATCTCTTTTATGAAAAGTGATTTTTCCCTTAACAGAGGGTCTGGAAACTGGTGAATTCTCATAGAACCGCTTCTTCCACCTTTTCCATTGTCACATACACGCCCAATTTTTTGCCTTTAAGTTTCAGCGCCGCTTCAAGTTTTTTCCCGGCTTTTTCAGTGCTTACGCATACTTCCATAAACATATAATACGCGTGGGGTTTTACGCGCTCCGAGCTTTTTGTTTCAAGGTCTATTATATTTCCGCCATTTTTAAATATCACTTCTGTCATCCCGTTAACTATTCCGGGTTTATCCGCCCCGCTTATTGAAACCGAATACACACACCCTTTTTCAGCGCTCTCTTTCATCTCTTTTTCTGAAATAGTCCTTATATCCACCGTCATGTTAAATTTGTCCATAAAAGATGAAATCTCGCCGGAGAATTTGCTCTTATCATACTTCTTATCGCTTGATAAAAGCATTATCATGGAAAATGTCTTTCTTAGCATCAGCATGGAAGAGTCTTCAATATTAAAACTGAATTTTTTTAAAATGGAAGTAAGCGCGTATACCACCCCTTTTTTGTCCACTCCGCCCGCTATTAACATCAAACGTTCTTTCATGATAACCTCCTCAAAAAATTTATCCCATAAACTGTTATCCAATATCCCATAAATAAAAAATATTTAAATCAACTGTCCCCTTACACTTGCGCATATAAACCCGCGCAAGTCCGGGGATTTCCGCTCACAAGCTCGCTCCAACCGCGGGCAAAGACCCGCGTCTACCAAGACTAAACCGACCTTCCGTCCCTCCGACCATCCGTCCCTCTGTCCCTCATTTATTTTGAAGGCGTCGGCCTTGGTTTCGCGCCCCAGCTGTCAAACTGCCACCTTAATTCATATCCAAGATAAAGTTCATCGCCGCCCAGATACGGATTGCCGAACGACTTATGGAAGATAAGTTTATTTATATCATCAAGGGTATATTCCATACCCAGCGTATGTTCAAAATCAAGGCCTGACTGCGCTTCTTCCATAATCCCTGTGGTATCCACAAGTTTTCCCGTGTAGCCAAGATAGAATTTATCAGTTATATACTGCCCTATTTCAACCTCTGCCAGCGTCTTTTTTTCCGCTGTCTTGGTGGTGCTTTCGGGAGAATCCGTTCCCTGCCCCACAATTTCAGACAGCTTGGCGTCTATCTTTAAAACAGAAACAGGTAAAAACACCTGAATCTGTTCCGTACCTTTTTTTATCCAGAAACTTGCAATCGCATCCGCCATTTTTGTAAAATCTTCAGGTTTTAAGTTTGTTGTATCTCCCATATCCCTGCCCACTGTAACTATGTACAACAGCCTGTTATAGTCATTGCCAATTTCCGGCAGTACAGGGTCAGATGTAAGGTCTATCTTTAAGTTGCCCACTTTTCCGTACGCGTGCAGATTTACCTTAAGATCCATTGTCTCTGTCTGCCCGTTTGCTTTATACACTTCCATTCTTCTGAACTTTGCCGAAGCAAAGACATCCAGCACCGGCTTTGTAGAACCGTCAAAAACCACCTTAGACTCCCTTAAATCATCCACTATAAAATCCGTGTTCATATATTTATAAACGCCTCTTATAATATTTAAATTTCCGGTAAGTTTCATACTGTTGCCTTTGTCCTGAAGAAGCAGCGGTGAAGCGCCAAACTTAATATAAACATCCGCATAGTTATTAAGGTAATTGCTGTAGAACCTTACATTGTCGCCGCCGGTTAACTGCAGATCCCACGTTATTTTTTTGGCAAAGTTATCTTCGTCTTTAATTGTGGTATCCTCTCCCGCTTTTGTTTTACTCTTAATAGGATACATATATATAAAATCAGAAGCTTTAATGGTGCCTTTAATAAAAGGCGCTTCAAGTTTGCCGGTCATGGCAAGGTCAATATCCGCGTCGCCGCGTAAAAATTCCATATAAGGAGTGTCGGTAAACCTTATCCTGTCGCCTATATTAGTAATGCGCCAGTTCACTTCGTCAGGGCGGACAAACTTCATGATTCCGCCTTTTTTCTCATCAAGGTTCTGTATCTTAATAGTACCGCGTTCTGTATCCCCTTTTAAATCGTATATGTCAATTATATTGTCCCTTATAAGTATGTTAGCGTAAACGTGGCTTACCTCTTTAAACAGATATTTAAGCTTTATATTTCCATCCGTTACGTCTATCTTTCCGGTTACAGAAGGATACTCTTTTGTCCCGGTAATTCGCGCGGTAACGTTGGTAATACCCTGCGCTTCTTCAATGAATCCAAGAAATTTAAGTATGGACAAATCTCCGTCTTTTATGTGCGCCTTTAAATCCATCTGCTCGCCGCGCATCTTTTCTGCCGCTTCTTCCGTCATAGGCACCGGTATTTTCCCGCCAAGAGTCAGTTCATATTTATCATCTTTGGTTAACACAATCGGGCCAATCGGCGACATGTTAAGCCAGTCATTTTTTAAAGACAGAACTCCTGATAAAACATCAAATTCAATCCCCGCGAAACTTCCGTTTTTTATTGCCACCTGTATCGTAAGGCCTATTCCTTCTTTGCCGTTCCCGGATAATTTCACATTTCCCGCGGCAGTGCCTTTCCACGAAAAACCCAGCCCTATAAGCCCGTCTATAAGCTGCGGATCAAGTTCCTGGCAGTTTATATCAACCGCGGAATCTCCGCTGTCCGCCATTATCCTTCCGGAAGCGCTAATAACCTTTACCCCCGCCTGATTAAAAGCTTCAAACTTTCTTATGTCCGTCCATTTTTTTTCAAAACCAATATCTCCCTTTAACCTGTACGCCCCTTTGCTTGTATTTAAAAGCAGCCCGTCCTTTGAATAGTTTACTTTTATAATGAAAGGGTTAAAGGTATGATTTTTAAACTGAAAACCGTCGCCGGCAAAAGAACCGTCAAAGAGGGCGTTGTCGCCGGTAACAAGCCTGCCTGCTATACCAAGGTATCCGTTAAGCCTGTTTCCCTGCAGTTTATAATCAAGCGCCTGCATTTTAATATCCGTGAAAATCGTTTTATCTTCCGCGAAATTTACAGCGCTTCCCGCCAGGTCCAAAGATGTCTTTTTATAATACAGCAGGGCTTTTTCCAGAAAAAGTTTTCTGTCTTTATAAGCGTATTTCACTTCCAGGTCATTAAAGTCCATACCCGCAATTCTGCCGTCCACAGCCAGAAAATCACCCAAAGCTTCAAGCTTTCCCGGCCTGCCGCCCAGTTTTCCGCTGCCGTTTAACCTGCCCGAACCTTCAAACCCGCTGTCAAAAACGGACGCGGCTTTTTTAACGTCCATATTAATAACATTATAATCGGCGGAAATTTCACGCGCTTTAACTTTATCGCCTTTTACATCAAAAGCCATTCTGCCGTTAATTTTTATAAGCCCTGTTTCCTGCCCTATTTCGGCGTTTACAGAAGCTTTTTGAGCCTCGCCGGATATCTTTATTTCACCCCTTAACAGCGAATCCTTTGCAAGGCCGTCCCTTTTTAAACCCGCAAGCCGGTAGACAGGATAAAGGTCCGCGTCTTTAATTTTAATAAGCGCGTCTATAAGGGGTTTATCACCGTAGATAAATTTTCCCGCGGCGGAATAAGTTTCTCCCCAGGACGCCCTGAATTCTCCGTTCTGCCCCTTTTTGCCTCTAAGTGTGACATCAAGCACCGGAACCGCATTTCCGTTAAAATTAATATTTTCAGCTTTAAACCTGGAAAAAATTCCGGCCATATCCTCCGCAAAGTTCAGCACAATGCTGTTTGATAATACCGCATCCACTTTTAAAGCCCTGTTAATCTGATAATTTTTCATCCCGCCGTTCATATGCAGTGCGACATCGGACCCGTTTGTCACGGTACACGTGCCCGAAGATACAAGCGCGCCTTCGGACTGATTAATGTCAAGTTTTTCAACCGTAAACTGATTTTCAGCGCCGTTAACTTTTAATTCTATACTGCGGTAAAGCCCGCTGCCATATTTAACATCCACCCCTATCTTTCCGCCATATCCGGCGGCCTCTTTTTTTACAAGCATTCCTCCGTTTATAACGCTGTTATCAATAAATTCAATACCGGTAATTTCCTTAACCACCGCGCCTTTTAACCCCTTTATATCCGCGTTAATCTGAAAAAGTTTATTTTTAAGCGAAAATTCAGCGCTGCCTTTAAACCCTCCCGAAAAATCCACACCGCTTACTTTAAGCTCGTTTTTCGCAAGTTCAGCCCTGCCTTTAACGGTGTATTTCTGCCCTTTTATTTCCAGCCTGTCAGACTTAACATCAAGAGCTATCTGCGGGGAATCAACAGCGCCTTTTATTTCAAGCAGCGCGTTTATAATTCCGTCAATATCTTTGCCTCTGAAATACGCAATATCGGCTTTTGAAATTACAAGGCCGTTTACCCGGCCGTTTATATCAATATTTTTTGTTTTTATTCCGTAATCACCGGCCGCCTTAACAAGGGTGCTGTTTTTATCCTTAAGCGTCATTGAACCGGCGGAGATGATATCATCCTTTACCGTAATACCCGCGTCCAGTTTAAGCGCGCTGTATTTTCCGTAATCAAAGATGGTTGAATTTGTTATTTTCAGGGAACCCTTTAAAAAAGTGAAAGCCGAAGATACGTTTCTTATTTGATTGCCTTTATATGATATCATACCTGACTTTACGACAGCCGAAGCCGCGGGGGTTAAAAGTGTGCCATAAGCATTAAAATTAATATCAGCTATACCGCCGAATTCACGGCCGGCGCTTACTTTTTCCGCGTGCAGCTGCTTCAAAGTTATGCCAAGGTCTATTTTTTTATCCTTTGCAAAATGAATCCTGCCCTTTCCGCCAAGCGTGCCGCCGCCCACCGACCCCGAAACGTTTTTCAGATTTAAGGTCTGCGCGTCATATGACAGGTCCGCCCTAAGCGATTTCACGGGGGCGTCCCACAGCGCCCCTTTATCCCAAAACAGCCCGCCTTCGGCCTTTAAGTCTTCCTGACTTCCCTTAAAATTAAAAGCAGCCCTTAAACTGCCGCTTAATATATCTTTATTTATCCGCTCCGCCTTTATTTCCGACAGGCTGAATACGCCGTCATAAAACGGCCTGCTAAAAATATCAGACGCTTTTGCTTTTATAACCCCTCTGCCGCCATAAACATCAAAACTTATGCCCGTAACTTCAGCCGCGGAATTTTCAACATTTAAAACACCGCTTATGTTTTCAAGATACGGCCCGTTTACAAACTGCACCATTCCGCCTTCCATGGCGGCTTCTGCGGAAATCTTCATTTTATCGGGTTTAAAATCAGCGCCTGTAATCTTTGCGGAAAGCGATATTTTACCGCCGTTAACCCGCACCTGTTCCGGCTGCGCCGCGTATTTTACCCAGTTTGAAAGCAGTTCATCCTTAAGGGATAAAACGCCGGCAAAATCGCCTCCATCAAGCGGCTGATTATAACTTACGCTGAAATTCTTTCTGTCGCTTCCCGGCGTTTTTCCGGCAAGAAATATCTTAAACCTGCTGTTTTTATCAACCAGGGTAAAAGAGCCTTTCAGGGAAGAAATGCGGGTGCTGAATTTTTTATCAGCATCAAAATATTCTATAACGCCGTTTTCTATAAGTATGCGGTTAACCGGAAGCGCGGGCATGCCGCCCGATGAAGGAGAAGCCTTCGGAAATGGGGTTTCAAAAAACTTTGAAATATTAAACACGCCGTTGTTCTTTTCTATATTTACCGCGGGGCCGTCCACAATAATATGAGACAGCAGCGTTTCTATATTCCTTTTTTTCAGAAAGTAATCCACAAAATTAAAACGTATTATAACTCTTTTTATGGATGCAATTTCACCGGCAGCAGCGGCTGTTCTTGCCGCGGGAATTGACACATTGCTTATTATTATATTATCCACAAATCCAAGCCTTATGGCGCCTATATGGATATTTCTTCCGGTTGCCTTAAACAGTTCCGCTTCCACATAATCCCCGGCATAATTAGTGATAAAACCACTTTTCATGGCTATCACTAAAACTGCCGCCATAACAGCTGTAACAGTAAGTATTACTGTAAAGATGCTTCTTAATATTTTCAAGGCTTATCCTTAAATACCAGCTTTTCTTCTTCCCTTTCCACGTCTATCTTCTTTGAACCTTTTACATTTCCTTCAAGTATCTTTTCCGCCAGAGGGTCTTCCAGAAGGCTTTGTATGGAACGCCTTAACGGCCTTGCCCCATACATGGGGTTAAACCCTTTTTCCGCGATAAGCTCCCTGGCAGAATCCGATATCTTCACTTCCATGCCTTTTTCACCAAGGCGTTTTAACACATCCACAAGCATTATATCCACTATTTTGCCCACGTCATCTTTTGCCAGCGGATGGAAAACAATTATTTCATCCACCCTGTTCAAAAGTTCGGGGTTCATGGCTTTCTTCAAATCTTCCATAACGTACTCTTTCATCTTTTCATAGGAAATTTCTCCGGCCGCCTCGCGTGAGAAACCAAGTGTCTTGCTTCTCTCTATATGCTTTGAGCCTATATTTGAAGTGATGATAACAACAGTATTTTTAAAGTCCACCACCCTTCCTATTGAATCCGTAAGCCTTCCGTTTTCTAAAAGCTGCAGCAGGATATTAAATACTTCCGGATGAGCTTTTTCTATTTCATCAAACAGCACCACCGAATACGGCCTGCGCCTTACTTTTTCCGTAAGCTGCCCGCCGTCTTCAAACCCCACATATCCCGGAGGCGCCCCTGTCAGGCGCGACACCGCAAACTTTTCCATGTATTCGGACATGTCTATTCTTATAAGCGCTTCCCTGTCTTCAAAGAGAATATCGGCAAGCGACCTTGCCATTTCTGTCTTACCCACCCCCGTTGGCCCTAAAAAAATAAACGAACCTATGGGTTTGTTGGGGTCAGACATTCCGGAACGCGAACGCCTTATCGCCTTGGAAACAGCCTTTATGGCCTCTTCCTGCCCTATAAGCCTTTTGCCGAATTCTTCTTCCATCTTTAAAAGTTTTTCCGACTCTTTTTCTTCAAGTTTATAAAGAGGAACGCCTGTCTGTTTGGATATTATAAACGCTATGTCTTCCGCCTTAACCACCGGTACTTTTTTGGACTTGCTGTTGTCAAACTTTTTCTTCATTTCCATGCGCCTGCGGTTAAGCTCGTTTATTTTGTCCCTGAAACCCGCGGCCTTTTCATATTCCTGCGCCTTAGCGGAAGATTCAAGCTCCTTGCGGATATGTTCAATTTCCTTATCCACTTCCCTTATATCTTCCGGCAGGGTGGTGGCGTATAGCCTTGCCCTTGCTCCCGCTTCGTCTATTAAATCAATCGCTTTATCCGGCAGGAACCTTTCCGTTATATACCTGTTGGAAAGTTTTGTGGCGGCTTCTATGGCTTCATCCTCGTATGTTACTTTGTGATGCGCCTCGTATTTGTCTTTTAATCCTTTGATAATTTCAATAGTCTGGTCTATGGACGGCGCCTTTACAATTATGGACTGAAAACGCCTCTCCAGCGCCCCGTCTTTTTCTATGTGTTTGCGGTACTCGTTCAACGTGGTGGCTCCAATACACTGAAATTCGCCCCTTGCAAGCGGCGGCTTTAACATATTGGACGCGTCAATTGCGCCTTCGGCTGCACCCGCGCCCACAATTGTATGCAGTTCATCAATGAAAAGAATTACGGAATTATTGGCGTGGCGGACTTCGTTTATTATTGTCTTTAACCTTTCTTCAAATTCGCCCCTGTATTTTGTCCCCGCGACAACGGATGATAAATCAAGGGTCACTACCCGCTTGTTTAAAAGCAGCTCCGGCACTTCGCCTTTTATTATTTTCTGCGCAAGGCCTTCCACTATAGCTGTTTTACCCACTCCCGGTTCGCCTATAAGTACGGGATTATTTTTTGTCCTTCTGCTTAATATCTGTATCACGCGTTCTATTTCGTCTTCCCTGCCGATGACAGGGTCAAGTTTGCTGTCACGCGCAAGGGTTGTAAGATCGCGCCCAAAATTATCAAGGGTGGGCGTTGCCGTCTTTGAAGCTGTGCCGCCCTGAAAATTTGGAAGTTTTGCCGGCGAGCTTGTGCCCAGAATATTAATGGTCATTTCTTTTGCTTTTTTATAGTTTACCCCTACCTCTTTAAGCACACGCGAAGCCAGCCCGTCTTCTTCCTTTAAAAGCCCAAGCAGCATATGTTCCGTGCCTATATAATTATGCCCCATCAGCTGCGACTCTTCCGCGGCGTACTGAAACGCCCTTTTGCTGACCGGCGTAAAAGGAATTTCACCGGCAAGCATTGTGGAAGTGGCGGTATCCACTATTTTTTCTTCCACTTCAAGTTTCAGTTTTTCCAGGTCTATATTTAAAGTTTCCATAACAGCAGCGGCCATTCCTCCGCCGTCTTTTATTATCCCAAGCAGTATGTGTTCCGTACCCACATAATCATGCCCCAGCCTCTGCGCTTCTTCTTTGGCAAACGCCACAACTTTTCTTGCCCTGTCGGTAAATTTGTCAAACATGGTTCACCTCTTTATCCCATAGTTAACGCGCGCAAAAACAGCTGCCCTGACTATTTTTTATTTTACCTTAACGCCAAGTGTAACAGTTTTCTTTTTGAATTCCGTTATTATCTTTTTTGTAAGCGGCCCCGGCACGCCTTCGCCTATAACTCTTCCGTCTATCTTTGTCACGGGAATAACCTTGGCCGCGGTTCCGGTAAGGAAACATTCGTCAGCGGTGTAAAGGTCGTACCTTGTAACTATGCTTTCAAATACATCCATCTTAAGCCCTTCCCCGATTTCCATTACTGTCCTTCTTGTCATTCCGCCCAAAGCCCCGCTTGCAAGAGTGGGAGTATAAAGTTTTCCCTTTTTAAAATAAAAAACATTATCTCCCGTAGCTTCCGCCACATGGCCTAAGTTGTTTATCATTATGGCTTCCGCGGAACCGTGGTTGCCCGCTTCCATCTTTGCCAGAATGTTATTCAGATAGTTAAGCGACTTTACCCTTGGTTCCAGCGTTTCGCTTAAATTACGCCTTACCGCCACGGTGGTGATAGCCATACCTTTCTTATATAACTCTTCCGGGTACAGGCTTATGTTAGCGGCTATGATAAAAAACGTCACTCCATCAACGCATTTTTTCGGGTCCAGCCCAAGGTCGCCCACTCCCCTTGTGACAACAAGGCGTATATATCCGTCCTTTAACTTATTAACTTTTACCGTTTCCACTACCTGCTTAACCATCTCTTCCTGTTTCATGCCAATATCCATATTCAGGAACTTGGCGGAATCATAAAGCCTTTCTATGTGATCCTTTAACCTGAAAACATTATTGGAATACACCCTTATGCCTTCAAATATTCCGTCTCCATATAACAATCCGTGATCAAACACCGAAATCACAGCCTTTTCTTTTGGTACCATCTTCCCGTTAAGATTAATCAGCATACTTTCCTCCTGTAATTTAACATTAAGAATTTATCTTACATTCTTAATGCTTGATATGTTGCCGTCTTCTATTAATACTATCCTGTTTCCGATTGAAGTCAAATGTTCGTTATGCGTCACAATTACAAAAGTGTGCCCAAAACTGCGGTTAAAATCCAGTATTACTTTGTGAATAATTTCCGCGTTTGCCTTGTCCAGATTGCCGGTGGGTTCATCAGCGAACACAATGTCAGGGTCATTTATAAGCGACCTGGCAATTGCCACCCTTTGCTGTTCTCCTCCGGACAGTTCGCTGGGCTTATGCGTAAGCCTTCCGCCCAAACCAATGGTGATAAGAAGTTTTTTTGCCTTTTCCAGCGCCTCTTTTTTATTTATGCCCGCAATCATTGCCGGCATGGCCACGTTTTCCATGGCGTTAAATTCAGGCAATAAATGGTGAAACTGGAATATGAAACCCAGCCTTTTGCTGCGAAGCATCGCAAGTTTTTCATCATTAAGCGTATACATGTCTTCATCATTTAAAAGCACCCTGCCGCTGCCCGGCCTGCTTAATCCGCCAAGGATGGCAAGAAGCGTGCTTTTTCCGGCGCCCGAAGGCCCCACTATCATCAGCAGCTCGCCTTTTTTAACTTCCAGGTTTACGCTTTTTAAAACATTAAGCTGGTTCTTTCCGGTTTCAAATGTTTTTCTTATATCCCTTGCCGTCATTATATTACTCATAACGCACCGCCTCTACAGGATCCAGTTTGGACGCGTGATAAGAAGGGTATAGCGTCGCAAAAAACGATATGATAATCGCCGCAATGGGAATTATAATCACTTCTGAGAACTTCAGCGATACCGCAAGTTTGTCAATGTAATAAACGCTGCCTCCGCCGGGCATGGAAATGGGGTATGCTTTTAAATATACGCATATAAGCACTCCCGAAACAAACCCTATGATAGCGCCAAGGATGCCCGTAGCCACCCCCTGTATTATAAAAATATTCATGACATCGCTGTTGCTGGCACCCATAGATTTTAGAATTCCTATATCTTTGGTTTTTCTCATTACAATCATTATAAGGGTGGAAGCGATATTAAACGCCGCCACAAGAACCACCAGCAGCAGAATTATGAACATGGCAAGTTTTTCTATCTTAAGCGCGGAAAAAAGGTTCTTATTCAAAGACATCCAGTCGCGCGCCCACAGGTCTTTAAATATCCTGTGAATTTCCGTGGCCACTATCGTGGCGTTTTCAAGTTTGTCTGTTTTTATGGCTATGCCTGTTGCCACGTCGCCGCGGTTAAACAGTTTCTGCACCGTATCCATTGACGCGTAGGCAAACGTGGTGTCGTAATCATACATACCCGCTTCAAAGACCCCCACTATGCTCATCTTGCTCATCTTGGGAATCATGCCCGTAGCGGTCTGCTGAAACACCGGCGATATAACAATAATCTCATCCCCAAGTTCCGCGCCTATATTGTTCATAAGTTCTTTGCCCAGCACAATTCCGCGCTTGCCGTCAGGCAGCTCCCTCATTATAAAATCCATATCGCCTTTTATTATGTTTTTTTCCAGGTTGTTTACAGACGACATGCTTGAAGGTTCTATCCCCCACAAAAGCATACCTTCCACTTTATCGCCGGACTTTAACATAACCTGCCCCATAAAATAAGGCGCCGCCGCTTTCACATGCTGAATTTTTTTTATGCCCTTCATTTTTTGTTTGTATCCGGAAATGCCCTCTTTGGTATAAGAAGATACAACCACGTGGGCATTGGTGCCTATTATTTTATCGCGGATATCCTCGTGAAACCCGTTCATAACGGAGATAACAACAATCAGCGCGGTCACGCCAAGCGCGATACCCGCCACGGAAAGTATGGAGATAAGATTTATAAAACCCTTCTTCTTCGCAGACAGATAACGCAATCCTATAAAGTAATTAAAAGGCCTTGGCATGATACTCAACTCCTTTATTCTGATGCTTGGACGCTTGGATGGTTGGATGCTTAGAAAACCGTCCGAACCTGCGTCCTATCTCCTGCCTTGCTAAATGTCTTTGCATTTTGTCTTTGTTTGTCCCGCCTGCTTTCGCTCATACATTCGCTTCATTGCCGGGATTTCCGCTCGCACGCTCGCTACTACCGCACCCTAAAGGGTGCGCCTACCAGAACCAGACCTTCATAAATCCACTTCCAAAACAAGATGCAATGTATTGCATCTCTACATTAAAAAACACACCTTAAAAAATCCGCGGGCTAAAGACCCGCGCCTACCAGATCTAAACCAAGCCACCAAACCGCTTGTTTGTATTCCGCTTATGCTTAACTGCTTATAGCTTAATACGCTCTTTCCAAGCATCCAAGCGTCTAAATTACTTCTCCGGCCTTAACAGCGGGAACAATATTACATCCCTTATTGAAGCCGAATCAGTCAAGAACATTATCAGCCTGTCTATGCCAATTCCAAGGCCGCCTGCCGGCGGCATTCCATATTTTAACGCTTCCACGTAATCTTCATCAATTGCCTTTGCCACTTCGCCATGCGTGTCCATATCTATCTGCTGCCTGAACCTTCTTTCCTGGTCTTCGGAATCGTTAAGTTCAGAGAATCCGTTTGCAAGTTCGCGGCCAAAAATATACGGTTCAAAGCGCTCCGTAATAGCCGGGTTGTTTCTGTTTACTTTTGCCAGCGGCGATATTTCCACCGGGAAATCGGTTATAAAAACAGGCCCCATTAATTTGGGTTCCACAAGTTCTCCGAATACAAGTTCCAAAAGTTCCCCGCGCAGCGCGCCGGGCCTTACATCCACTTCTTTTGCTTTTAATATTTCTTCAAGCTGCGCATCCGTCTTTGAATCAAAATCAATTTCCGCGTATTCTTTAATGGCATCCTTCATGGAAATCCTTTTCCACGGAGGAGTCAAATCAATTTCCGAGCCCTGGTAAGTGATAACCATTTTGCCAAGCAGTTTTTCGGCAAGGTGCGCAATCATCTCTTCACAAAGGCTCATCACTCCCTGAAAATCCGTGTACGCCTGATACAGCTCTACCATTGTAAATTCCGGGTTGTGTTTTATGGATATACCTTCATTTCTGAAATTACGGTTTATTTCGTACACTTTTTCAAAGCCGCCCACAAGCAGCCTTTTAAGATAAAGTTCCGGCGCTATCCTCATGTATAAATCCAAATCCAGCGCGTTGTGGTGCGTTAAAAAAGGTTTCGCCTTGGCGCCGCCCGGTATCGCCTGCATCATGGGAGTTTCCACTTCCAGAAAACCGCGCGAATCCAGAAAGTTTCTTATCTCTTTAATTATTTTAGTCCTAAGCACAAAAGTACTCATCACCTCTTCGTTTGAGATTAAATCAAGATACCGTTTGCGGTAGCGGGTCTCTTTATCTTTCAGCCCGTGCCATTTTTCCGGAAGCGGCAGCAGCGACTTTGTTAAAAGTTCAAACTTATCAGCCTTTACCGTAAGTTCGCCTGTCTTTGTTTTAAAAACTTTTCCTTCCACGCCAAAAATGTCGCCTATATCCATCTTTTTAAAATCTTCATACGCTTCATCGCCCACCGCGTCTTTTCTTATGTAAACCTGAATGGTTCCGGAAAAATCCTTTATATTGGCAAACGTAGTCTTGCCGTGGCCCCTTATGCTCATTATTCTGCCGGCCGCGCGCTCTGTAACTTCCCCTTCAACGCCTTCCGCCACTGAACCATTACGCTCTTTAATTTCAGCAATTGTGCCGCTTCTTTCATAGCCGTACTTATACGGCGCATTTCCCTTATTTACAAAATATTCAAGGTTGTCTTTTCTGGCCTTTAAAAGTTCAGACTCGCTTAACACCGGCTGTTCAGGCGCGGCATTGACATCATTTTTCTTTCCCTGTTCCATTTTATTCTCCATAAACTTCATTTTTGAATTTTTGTATCCTGTCATAATATTCGTAAGGAAGCCTTATCTTGCCTATCCTTGTGTAATCCTTTGAAGTACCGTGGCAGTCTGACCCGCCGCTGACCAAAAGCCCGTTGGCATTGGCAATATCCATATATTTATTCATATCTTCATAAGTGTGGTCGGGGTGAAAAACTTCTATCCCGTTTAACCCTTGCTTTGTCCACTCCGGAATCATTTCATCCGCGTTATACAAACCCGGATGCGCCAATATGGATACTCCTTTTACTTCCTTTACCAGCGTTATCGCCTCCTGCACGGTAAGCTTTGCCTTGGCCACATACGCCACCCTGTCTTCGGCAAGAAACCTGGCAAAAGCGTCCTTTACGTTTTTCGCGTAATTCTTCTGCACCATAAGTTTCGCGATGTGAAGCCTGCCCGCGTTATTGATATTTTCGGTAAATTCAAACAGGTCTTCAAAAGCAATGTCCATATTAAGCTCTTTAAGTTTGCTTATTATTTTTTTCGCGCGTTCCGTGCGTTTCTTCTGAAAATAAGTAAGTTTTTTAACAAACTCCTGATCTTTCCAGTCAATAAACAGCGCCACTATATGAATTTCTTTTTCGTTATTAATAGCGGAAAGCTCTATGCCCGGAACAAACTTCACCCCGTACTTTTTTGACATTTCAATACCCTCAGGAACACCGGCAACGGTGTCATGGTCGGTAATTGAAATGGCTTCAAGCCCGCTCTCTTTTGCCCTTTGAAATACCTCTTCAACGGTGTTTGTGCCGTCTGATTTTCTTGTATGAATATGCAGATCGGCCCATTTATCAGACTCTTTAAGCATCACTTTTTACTCCATATATATTTCAGGCGGCCGCAAGGCCGCCGTCAGAATCACAATTTCACATTATGGCAAATATTTCACGGCATAAATATAACGTTTAAAATTGGAGCGGGTGAAGGGAATCGAACCCTCGTCTCAAGCTTGGGAAGCTCGCATTCTACCACTGAACTACACCCGCAAACATTAATATATATAATATATAATTTTAGGGGATTTTTCAACGTAAATATGTATAAGGCAGAGGGTCGGAAGGTCGGATGCACGGAGGGACGGAAGATTGCCTAACCCATAAACTATTATCACCCATCCTATAAATTTCGATGCCTGAACGCTTGGTGGGTTAGAGGGTTCGGGGCTTAGATTCTTTGCTTCTGTCCCTCTGTCCCTCCGTGCGTCCGTCCCTCGGCTTTATATCCACTTCTCTTCCAGCACGTCCCCTTCCAGGCTTATTGTTACCGCTTTTATAGGGACTTTACGCTGTGCTTTTTCTAATGCGGACTTTGCAAGCTGAACAAGGCCGCCGCAGCACGGCACCTGCATTCTTACAACGGTTAATGTATTTATCTTTGCCTGGTCAACCATTGCGGTAATTTTATCCACATACACATCCATATCCGAATCCAGTTTTGGGCAGGCAATGGCAAGGGCTTTTCCCTTCAAATATTCTTTATGAAAACTGCCCATGGCAAAAGCCACACAATCCGCGGAAAGCACCACATCCGCGCCTGCAAAATAAGGCGCCGCGGGAGAAACAAGGTGAAGCTGCACAGGCCACTGCCGCAGTTCTGACGGAGCCGAACCACTGTCATTATGATGTTCGTGGTGTTTGTGTTTTGTATTATCAACCATCCGCGAACCCGGGCATCCGCCGCCGTGCCCTGCATGTTCATGATGGCTGTGATGACCTTTAACAGCCGGCTCTTCTTCTTCAACTGTAATATTGTTTTCTTTTAAAACTTCGTGCGCGGTTTTAAGATAGCCGTCCTGCCCGTGGTCGCGCAGGTGTTTCAGATGCGCTTTAACGGTATTAATACCCTGTTTTATTATGTTTTTCATAACCCTTTTTTCATCGTATTCTTCAACATCTTTTTTTATTACTTTTAAAGCGTCCTGCGGGCATTCTCCCACGCACGCGCCAAGTCCGTCACAAAGGTAATCCGCCACAAGCCTTACTTTGCCGTCAATTACCTGAAGCGCGCCTTCGGGGCAGCCCGGAATACAGTTACCGCACCCGTTACATTTGTCCTCGTCAATTTCTATCACTTCGCGTTTCATAGATAACCTCCTGTTTTTTATTTATGTGAATTATACACCATTGAATATCACCTGTTAAGTGATATTCAATGGACGGAGGAAATTTCTATTCCATAAATTCCAAAGCTTAACTGTTTGTCCGATTATAGGTTTGAAGACTTGTATTTTTGTCTATGCTTCTGTCCCTCTGTCCCTCTGTGCATCCGTCCCTCGGCTCTTGTATTACTCTACACATAAATCATTTTTTTCGTCATGCCGCCGTCAACTGTAAAATTCTGGCCTGTGATAAATCCCGCCTTGTCAGAAACAAGATACAACGCCAGCTGCGCTATATCGGAGGGCACACCCACTCTGCCAACAGGGTGCTGTAATCTGTCAGCTTCACTGTGAACAGGCTCTTTAAAATCTCTCTTTTTCTTAAAATCAGAGACTTCAATCCATCCCGGGCTTATGCAGTTTACGCGCACATCCGACCCAAGGGAAACAGCCAGCGAATGTGTAAG
>JAFGWA010000029.1 GCA_016937715.1 Candidatus Goldiibacteriota bacterium | reverse complement strand
GGTGTCTTCGCAAACAACATAATAACACAAGTGCTTGGTGGGACTTTTTATTTACTTAAGTGGTGCATTTCATATTACATTTTTTAAATGTCAGAATTTGATGTACAGCCCGAACTTGTGATTGTTGCCAAGTTCTCCGTAAGGAAGAAACGCGTAATTAAATTCATAAACCGTCCCGTTGATATCAAGCCCTGCCCCAAGGCCGGCGGCAAACCCCGAAAACGCGCGTTCTTCGGGGTTAAAATTGGCGCCAAACCTTCCGGATAATATGTAATTTTCTATCCTCTGGCTGTATTCAAGCCCCGCCCTTAAATTAATTCCGTTGCCCAGGTTGTAATCCGCGTCAGCGCCTATTCTTACTTTATTGCTCTGTACAAACATGTTTAAAATCTGCGTGTACACACCCGCGGCAAAAGACATAGGCGTAATTCCGGAAGAAAAACTTGTGCCCAGATTCCTGAAAACAACCCCGACCCCGGTTTTATTCCATATGGTTTCGCCCCTGTTGGACATAAAATCAGCTTCTTCATGAACAATGGTGTATATTCCGCCTACATCAACGGAAATTGCAAGGTTTGCGTAGTCCGAAGACAGTGATTCTCCGCTTAACTTCAATGCTATTCCGGCTTTTAAATTCTTTGTGAATTCATTGTATAAAAGTTTCCCAAAATCAACACCGTAGCCGGCGCCCAGCAGATAATTAAAACCGGATACTTCTTCGCCTTCGCCGGCGTAATTACCCTGCGCGTCTTCAAGCGTGGAAGTTATTATTCCGGTATTAAGGTATTTAAGGCTTACCGCGAAAGAACCTGATTCCCCCATGCCCCTGCCGTAATATACAGAATCAAAAAAAGTATCCTGAAAGTATACGTCATGAACAAACAGAATCTCATTTTTAGAGATAAACGATATGCCCGCGGGATTTATATCCATGGCATCAAGGCCTTCTGCCAGCCCTATATACGCGCCGCCCATTGCCTGCGCTTTAATGCCCGTGGGTACTTTTAAAACGTCAATTGAAGCGGTCCCCGGCCCCGCCTGTAAGAATACAGGGACAAGCAGGACAAATACCGCTAAAACAGCTGATAATTTTTTCATTTTTCCCTCTTTTATAAGCAAAATAATTATACCCGCAGAAAATTACATCACTTAATAATAAACAATTTTCCGTTTATGGTTTCCCTGTCATTTTTTATCATGTAATAATACACACCGGGGGACACTTTTTCACCCGCTTTATTCCTTCCGTTCCATTCTATCCTTCCGATAACGCGCTTTGCTTCAAATATTTTAAACCCTTCAATATTGAACACTTCAATATCACAGTGTATCGGAAGTATGAATTTAAGGGTCCGTCCGTGCGCTTTTTCCCTGTTAAACGGATTCGGGTAAACAAGCACGTGTTCGGGGGTTGCGGTAAACGTGGGAGTAATTGTCCACGTGGGGGTAATTGTCCATGTAAGCGTGACAGTAGTGGACTGAGTAACGGTGGATGTCACCGTTATTGTCGGGGTATCAGTATATGTGAGAGTAACCGTTACCGTAGGCGTAATTGTCGCCGATACCGTATTTGTAATTGTTTCCGTCACGGTCTGTGTGGCTGTCTGGGTGTTTGTCCGGGTTACTGTCTGCGTTACGGTACGCGTCACCGTCTGCGTTACCGTCTGTGTAACCGTGGATGTTACTGTTTTTGTAACCGTTCCGGTTACAGTATCCGTCACCGTTGACGTTGAAGTAAGGGTGATAGTTATTGTAGGGGTAATAGTGGCAGTAAACTGCGGAGTTATAGTGTGCGTCCGCGTTATAGAGTGCGTCATTGTTATAGTGGGAGAATACGTATGCGTTGACGTAATGGTAAATGTTATTGTAACGGTATTTGTAGGCGTATTTGTCCGCGTCACGGTCTGCGTATTGGTCTGCGTGTTGGTCTGTGTTATTGACTGCGTCGCCGTTTGTGTGTTTGTAAGGGTCGCAGTGCGCGTCGATGTCGCGGTGGCAGTCCGTGTTGCTGTCCGCGTTACTGTCGCGGTTACAGTGCCTGTAACGGTGGCGGTTACCGTCTTTGTAACAGTACCTGTAACTGTCTGCGTGACCGTTCCTGTAACAGTCTGCGTGACTGTCTGTGACCTTGTCTGTGTAACGGTCTGCGTGACAGTCTGCGTATTTGTCTGTGTTACGGTTTTTGTAACAGTCTGTGTTACCGTCTGTGTCCTTGTTTCGGTAACACTCTGAGTATTGGTCTGCGTGACTGTCTGCGTGGCTGTTTCGGTCACGGTCTGCGTGACAGTCTGCGTATTTGTCTGCGTCACTGTCTGTGTATTGGTCTGTGTCACAGTTTCAGTGGCTGTCTGCGTAATTGTTTTTGTGGTGGTGGGGGTGCTTGTAATTGTAATAGTGGCGGTTATGGTCTTTGTGGCCGACGGCGTTACCGTAGGCGTAGGCGCGTCTACCACAAGCACGCTGTTGCTTGTGCCGTTAATCTGCGAATCAACCGTGTCTGTTACCGTGACAGTCTGAATGCCGTTTGTATTAAAAGTTACCAGGAACGCTTTAACGCCTAAGTCCCCTGCCGTGAATGTATAATCAGCCGGCAGATTTGCCGCCCCGTCAGTTGAAGTTAAATGGACCGTGCCTGTGTAATCTGAAACCGTAACGCCATACGGGTCTCTTGCCCTTACCGTCACATATACCGGAATACCGTTATAAGCGCTTGACGGCGCTGATACGGCAAATGAAGTAACCGGCTGTGAAATTATATCCGCCGTGGAACTTACATCATCCGGGCTTGTCATTGTGCCTGTGACTATGTGGTGCAGTCCGGAAACTATTGAAAGGGTTAATCCCGCGGTTACAGAACCATTTGCGTCTGTTACGCTTTCCGGCGGGAACACATAACCGTAATTCGTCTCAAATTTTACCGATACATTCTGGAAATTTCTTGTATTGCCGTCCTGGTCCACTATCTGCGCGGTAATTGTCACATAAGAACCCGCGTCAGCGTACGTTTCAGAAACAGGCGACATTCTTAAAAACAGCCCTTCTGTGACTGTTAAATTTGTTGTCCCGTCGGTTATGGCTCCGTTATTAACGTTATGCGCTGTTATTACGGCAGTACCAACAGCGGATGACCTGACATTTAACGTAAGTCCGCCGCTGTCGTTTGCCCTTATGGTAAGGTTCTGAACCCATGTATTCCCGCCGTCGTAGGAGAACCTGACATTGGCATTATTGCTTGAAACATATATGTCTTCATCCCCCGGAGGATAAGCCGCGTTTAATCCTGCTCTCCAGCCGTTAATATTAAGCAAGCCAACCTTCATCGCTCCAAGCGACATAGGATTTGGAAGTATATTTATTGACTGCGCGTAGCCAAGGGTACCCGTTATGGCAAGGGTAACTCCCTGTAACGCTGTGGATGTAATACCCACATAGTTCCAGCCAACATTCGGACTTGCAGTAAACCAAGTGGTCAATAATCCATTCACATCAGTATACCCGCTTGTCGGATTAACCGTAGATGTGCCTGATTGCGCATAAGGTATAAAGCCCACCCATTTATTGGCAACCGGGTTTCCATAATAATCCGTAACTTTTGCGGTAACTGTTACTGCCCTATTACCCGATACCACAACAGTATATTTATTTGCCCACCCTTCAAGAAGGTACGGGTCGTTGGCGGTTATATCCGCGTACGCAATGCCGTCGCCCAACCCTGATGCCTGCGCTGTAATTGTTATACCGGTATCTTTTTTTGTGTCCCTGTAGTAAAGATAAGCCGCGCCGCTTTTTAAATTTGTGGCAAGCGAAGACGCCCAGACAGATAAATTTTCCGAAAATTCCATAGTGGTGTTCACAATAGGGCGTGTAATATTTACAAGCGCGCTTGAAAACGCGTTGTTGCCGTTAACATCCTTTGCCTGCACAGTTATAGGATAAGGAACGCCTGCTTCTGTAGAGCTTAAAAGCGGGCTTATCACAAGATAATCCGCCTCCGCATTATTTACATATACTGTGGATGTGCCGCTTGTCATGCCCGTTGCAATACCTGTAACCGTTGCCGTATTAGCCGTGGTGTCCACCACAAGAATATTGGTCTGTTTGGAACCGTCAAGGATAACACTATTACTCCAAGTAGCGCCGTTATCGCGCGAGAATGTCATGGTGCCGGAATTGGATGTAACCGTAATTCCCCTTGCGGAAGTTGTTGCCCAGTTTCCGTACTGGTCCACAAGTTTTACAGCAAGTGTACCGGTAACGCCTGTCTGCGTATTTAAAATATCCGGCGATATGGATACCTTTGCAGGCGGGCCCGCGATAAAGTTAACAGTCACTATCCTTGATAAATGGCCCATAGATAAAGTAATATTAGCGGAGCCTGCTTTTGTTGACTTTATATCCGCAAATGCTAATCCGCTTGCGTTACTAACAGCATAGTTATTTAAACCTGTCCTCACCGGGGTTATTGTATCTTCATTTCTTTCGGAATTAAAATCAACAATGGCATACTGTACCGCAGTACCTGACGGAGTCCTTACGGTCGCCGTAATTCTTGCGCCGTCAACACCGTTGGCAACAACATTATTTGTGGGATAAGCGGCACCCGCAAAACTGCCAATTACATAAACCCAATTATTTGTGGAACCTGCAGATACACCGCCGGAATTAACCGTGCTGTTTCCCGATACTCCGCCTATTGGCAATGTATTTGCGTTGGAGAATATATCGCGTATTGTGACGCCGCTGGAATCTGTAATTCTTATATTATCAAAGAAACCGTTAAATGTGCCGGCGCTGTTTGTCGGCGCGCCGTTGTTACCGATATTTCCCGTATCCTGCGATAATGAAATTTCATCAGTTGTTCCATTAACAGCGTTAATGTCAAATACCCTGTGGTACCATTTTCCTTTCGAATACGCTTTGGTATCCATAGAAGGATGAATCCTTATACTATTCTGATCCATTATATATGGTTCAAAATCCCTTAACTGCCCGCCATCCCAGTCTCCGTCCACTTCCATTGATGTATAATAATTAGAACTTGTGTCAGGCACAAATAAGTCATACATTAAATAAGCCGCGCCGGAAATATCCCAGTTGCTGTTATTGTGTATATTTACATAGCAATATGAATATGTATTTGCTGCAGTCAGATAAGCAGTCAGCATTATCGGCTGGTTATAAGATGTTGCAGTAGCACTTACAAGAATATTGTTGCTGGTGCCGTTCATTGAATTTAATGTGTCTGTTGCTGTAATAGTCCACGTGCCTGCGGTTACAATACTTGCGTCAAATATCCTTGTGCCGTTGTCAGCAGCCTGGAAGGTATAATTTGCAGGTAGTGTTTTTGTTGTTGCCCCGCTTGTAAACGCCACTGTGCCGGTGTAATTATCTATCGTGTTGTTGAACTGATCTTTTGCCGTTGTCACAAAGTTAAAGACAGCGCCGGAATTTACAAAGCTTGGCGCAACCACCACAAAGTGATGCAGGCTGCCCGCGCTTACGTTTATTTCATTGCTGGTGCCGTTAATGCTTGTCTCAGAAGTGTCGGCAACGTATATCCTTTGTATTCCCGTTGTATAAAGCGTGACCGCCACTATTGTAACTCCCTGATACGAAGGAAGGAACGTTAAGTCTGCCGGCATTCCGGACGGCGTGTATGGGTCTGTGGTGGTAAAATTAACCTGCCCGGTATAACCGGTCACTATATTGTTGAACGAGTCCTTTGCGGTAACAGTTATATAAAATAAACCGCCCGCTGTCACATCTGACGGCGCAGAAACCGTAAAGTTTGTGGGCATTGCGGATACCACGTTAACCGTATCACTGCCCGTAATTGAAGGTATTACCGTATCAGTGGATGTAATTGACTGCGTGCCTGTGTTATTTATTACTACCTGGAAAATATGCACGCCAAAATCCGTTGTCGCCACATAAGTGTAGTCGCCCGGAAGCGCGTATAAAGAAGCGCTTGTGGTAAAGTGCACCGTGCCTTCGTAATTTTCCGCGGTCAAATCACCATAAGCCGCGGTTGTTTTTGCGGTAACCGTAATAAAGAAAGCAACCCCCGCGGTAACCGTATCCGGCGCTTCAACCAGAAGGCTTCCTGTTACCATTGTCGGAGTGGAAGACGGCGTCGCCGTAGGCGTGGCTGTTATGGTTATTGTGGCGGTAACGGTCTGCGTAACGGTCTGCGTATTGGTCTGCGTTACAGTGCCTGTTACGGTTTGTGTATTTGTCCGCGTGACAGTACGTGTGTTTGTGCGCGTTACTGTACGGGTGGATGTGGCTGTAACCGTCCTTGTATTTGTAAGCGTAACTGTCCTTGTACTTGTGGGCGTTGCCGTAACTGTTATTGTAAATGTAATTGTGGATGTTGCCGTACGTGTTATTGTGCCTGTTACGGTCTGTGTTACCGTCTGCGTGTTGGTCTGCGTTATTGTTCCGGTTACGGTCTGTGTATTGGAAGGCGTTACAGTACCTGTGGCTGTCTGTGTATTTGTCTGCGTTACGGTCTGCGTGTTTGTCTGTGTCATTGTACCGGTTACAGTCTGCGTATTGGTCTGTGTTACGGTCTGTGTATTGGTCTGCGTTACAGTTAAGGTTGCCGTACCCGTTACAGTCTTGGTTATTGTCCATGTGGTGCTTGGCGTGGATGTCTGCGTAATTGTCTGCGTGTTTGTCTGTGTATTTGTCCCGGTAACAGTCTGCGTTACGGTTTGTGTTACAGTCTGCGTATTTGTCAGGGTTGCCGTGGGTGTAAATGTCTGCGTATTAGTCTGCGTTACCGTCTGAGTCATTGTCAGCGTAACTGTAGGCGTGGAAGTTTCTGTCACAGTGCCTGTAACCGTTCCGGTTGCGGTTTCCGTAACAGTCTGCGTAGCCGAAGGCGTCACGGTATCCGTGGGCGTATCTGTGGAAGTCATTGTAATTGAAGGCGTCGGCGTTATAGTCGGCGAATGCGTAAACGTGGGCGTTATTGTGTATGTGGGCGCCGGATATTCGGTCCAGTTTAAAGTAACGCTGCTGATAAAAGGAGATACAAACCTGTCATAAGTCCTTAATACCGCCCTCCATAATATATCTGTCCCCTGGTCTGCGGGCCTTTCGTCAAAATTAACCCCTGTCCCCGGCGTTACCTGTATCCATGTGGCGCCGTTATTTGACGACAGATAGAAATCAATTTCTTCATTATTAAGAGTATAGTCCGCGCTTAATGTTATAGAGCTGTAATTGGCAAAAAAATGCGCCACAGATATTGACTGCAGCGTCCCCGGCGTGGTGTACGCAAGTCCGTAAACATTTAACTTGGCGTTGTCTCCGGCCGCTATCCAGTATTCCCCGTTATATTTTACCGTGTTCATGGTAACCGTTCCAAATTTATCCAGCTGAGAGCTTAAATCCGCGAATATGTATCCGCTTGTGGAATCACCGGTTATGCTGTTTATCTTGGCGCTGCCGCCGCCCACAAAAAATTTCTTGGAATTATTATCATAGTCCATGCCGTATAAATTATTCGCGCCGATGCCGGAAAGGCTTGCGCTTCTGTCCACAAACATTGAAAACCAGTAATCCACAACCTTGCCGCCGTCGCACGCTATTCTCATCGTTGATGTAAAAGCGTCATCCTTGTCCCATACTATCCTGTTTATATTATGGTAAACTCCCATTGTCGCGTAAAATTCCGGCCTTAAACTGTAATATGACACCGTCCCTTCGTTATAATACCCTATATTGCCCGAAGCGCCGCCTATCATTACATCCGCGTTTGACGGCCCCCTGTATGTTATTGTGTTTACCGCGGAACCCGATGTCCAGCCATTGCCTGTAAGCACCGCACTTCTGTCCGTAAAACTGACCCCATCCGTGCCGGTTTTAAAATAATTATTATCCCCGCCTATGTACCACATACTGCCGTCCCATTCTATCGCGTTTACCGAATATCCCCCGAAACCAAGCTGGGATGTCCTTAAAGTAAATGTTGCGCCGTCCGCCGAATAAGCAAGCTTTCCGTCCGCGCCGCCTATTAACCAGTAACTGCCGTTCCACCTGACAGACAATACATTGCTGTCGCCAAAGCCAAGCGCTGATTTTAAATCCGTAAATACAGCGCCGTCGTATTTATTGATGCACCCTTTGTTTCCCACTATAAGCCAGTAACTGCCGTTCCATTCCGCGGCCCTTATATTTTCTTTTCCAAAGTCTTTTATCTTTGTTGAAAGGTCAGTGTTCGTCGGGCTTACCGCGCCGCCTGTCCTTGAATAAAACTTGCCGTTCTGCCCGCCTATTAAATTAACCCCGCTATTATTGCTTTCCATCGCCCATACAGGGCCTGATGAAAAATACGCGGGATTTGACTGCAGGTTAAATGTGTTTAAATCTGTTGATGTGTATATTACCGTTGCCGAACCGTTGCCGCCGCCTATTAACCAGTAGCTGCTGTTCCATTTAATACTGTATACCGCGGACATTGTGATACTTGCGCTTTTATTCGTAAAGTTCTGCCCGTCGCCTGACGACGCAATTTTTCCGCCGCCGCCCACAAGCCACGTGCTTCCATTCCATTCTATGGAGTTAATATCATATGTGCCGCCAAGCGCGGTTGCAAGCGCGGACGAATGGTCTGTCCAAGTTGTTGAACCGTCGTACTTTACTATCTTTCCGCCTTTACCCGCAATTAACCAGTAGCTGCCGTTCCATTTTATGGCAAGCACGTCATTGGTTCCAAAGTTAAGCTGGCTCTTTAAATCTGTCCAGGCGGTTCCGTTAAAACTGTTAAGCGAACCGCTTGTGCCGCCCACAAGCCAGTATGTTGTCGGCGTGTCCTTATAGCCTATCGCCCTTACGTCGCCGGAAAAATTCTGCAGGCTGGCGGAATAATCAGTCCACGTTGACGCGCCGTCCCACCTTTTAATCTTGCCGCCCGCGCCGCCTATCATCCAATAGCTTGCGTTGTGCCATACGGCATAAATATTATCCGTTCCAAAACCCGCTTCCACGCTTAAGTTAACAAAGTGCGAGCCGTCGTATTTGTTTATTTTTCCGCCGTCCCCCACTATTACCCATGTGGAATTTCCGTCGTGCTTTATGGCTTCAACGCCGCCGCCCCAGTTTATGACGCCTGTTGTTTCCGCGAATCCCGGCTCCCTTAAAAGTATGCCGTGCTGATTGGTGGTGTCCCAGTTTGCGGTTGTCGCGGAATTGTCCTTAAAGTCATCAGTTAAAAAGGTTTCAGTGAAGGTTGTCGCGGAATATATAAAAGAATAAAATGAAAGTAACACCAGAAATATAAAAATAGACCTTTTTTTCGTCTTATTTAAGTTCATTAAACACTCCGATTTTTTACCGCCCCAATACAATCAAATAATACCCTAACATTCCTATAAAATCAACAGAAAAATCGTTTAACTTACAGATTGATAACACCCCTTTCATATTATATAATACTTAGCTATATGGAAAAACAAATACGTTTAAACAGGCTTATCGGCATTACAGTGCTTTTTACCATCGCCGTCGTACTTTCGGACGTTTTCGTAAATATTTACATATGGCGCCTTAAAAACAACTATGCGTCATTATCCTTATATATGCTTTCCACCTATGCCGTAGTTCCTTTTATTTTTTACGCCAACGGCTTTATTGCCAGAAAACTGGACCGCGTGTCCATTTACAGGATTGGAATAATATTTTACGCGGCTTTTTACCTGTGCGTGCTTGTCTTAAACCAGAAAGTCACCGACTATCTTATCCTGCTTGGCGTTTTAAAAGGGCTGGCAATGGGTTTTTACTGGTTTGGCTACCATGTGCTTACCTTTGATTATACAAGCCCGCAAAACAGGGACAGGTTTTATTCAATCACTTCCGTGGCTTCCGGAATCACCTCGCTGCTTGCGCCGCCTGTGGCGGGTTATATGATTGTAAAACTTGGCGGGTACACGGGTTACTACTTTATTTTCATAACATCCGCCCTTCTTTTTATAAGCGCCATACTTATGTCATCAAGTTTAAAATCAGAACCTGTTGACCACCCTTACAAAATTAAGGACCTTATATTTACGCGGGACAAAAAGTGGCGCGGGGTACTTATTGCGTACTTCTTTCTTGCGGCGCGCGACGCAATCACAATGTTTTTATTTGCCGTGCTGCTTGTGAAAGTGACCGACAGCGAATTCACCTTCGGCAGGATAACCATCCTGTTTTCCGCCGTGTCAATTACCACCGCTTACCTGCTTGGAAAAATTTCAAAACCGGTACACCGCGAAAAACTTATCCTTTACGGCGCCATAATTCAGTTTGCGGCATCGCTTGTGCTGCTTGTAAAAATAGATTTTATCTTTCTTGTGATTCAGGGGCTTTTATTTCCCATAGGCGATAACTTAATAAGAATCCCCATATCGGCGTATTCAATGGATGTAATTTCGGAAAGCGACCCCGAAGGCAAAAGAAAAATGGAATATCTTGTGGCGCGCGACCTTCCCATTGCCGCCGGAAGGATATCAATGATGCTGTTTTTTATGTTTCTGCTGCAGCACCTTCCTGTTTACGGAATTAAAGCCACCATCTTTATAATTTCGCTGGCGCCTTTTGGAATATGGCTGGCATTAAAAAACACCAAAGTAAAGCCAAGCAAACTGCCCCCTATTACCGTTTCTGAAGCATAAAATCCGGCGTTTCTCCCGCTTCTGTTGCGGGCGTATTTTCAGCGGCACTTTCTTTTAAATTAAAAACTTCAAGTATAAGGTCATATATAAAACCCGCGGCCACACCCGCCGCAACAGCCGCGCCCGCGCCTGTTAAAACCGCCTGCGTGTCAGACATATTGTTTGAATCGGCTATCTGCGTACCGGCTACGGCGCCGCCCGCCACCGCACCGGTCACTATAACCGCCCCAAGAAACTGCTGTCCGTCCGATGCTCTTTTTCCGGCAGACGCGCACCCTGTAATTGATAATATTATTACCGCCAACAAAACAGCTGTTACTCTTTTCATATTAAGCCTCCCTGAATTATATTGCGGATTAATTCCGCCGCGATATAATCATAATCCAAAACTTATGATTTGGAAAGCGCGTTTTATCAGCAAAGCGCGGTTACCCGCGTTGATTTTTGATAAATTCCCCATACCAACTGCCGCTTTTCTTTATCGTCCTCTTCTGTGTGTCATAGTCCACCCTTACAATCCCAAAACGCTTTGAATATCCCGAAGTCCATTCAAAATTATCCATAAGCGACCAATAATAATAACCTTTCAGATTGTATCCCGCTTTAACCGCCCGTTCACACGCTTTAAGATGCCCTTTTATGTATTCAAGCCTGTCATCGTCATCCACTTCGCCCCGCGAATTTACAGCGTCTTTTGCCGCCATTCCGTTTTCCATTACATATACAGGAATATCTCCGTATTCGTCATTTATTCTTTTTACAAGATCAAACAGCCCGTCAGGGTAAACTTCCCACCCCATTTCCGTAATTTTCGCGTTTTCTACCGGCCTGCTGTTTACGCATTTCATCCAGTTAAACTCTTCACATTCCCCGTCATACACCCTGAAACGGAAATAAAAGTTAATCCCCAGAAAATCACATTTATTGCCCTTTATTAATTCCATATCTTCAGGCGTAATTTCAGGAGCCGTTCCCTGTTTTTTTCTAAGTTCCATAATATCTTCGGGATATGTACCTTTTAATGACGGTTCACAGAACCACCTGTTCCATATTCCGTCAACCTGCCGCGTATTTATGGCGGAATTTTTTGTCCCGTCCATATCATGCACCGGCGACATACAGTGAACAATCCCTATCTTTCCGCCTCCAATTTTTTCTTCCCTGAACGCCTTTACCGCTTTGGCATGCGCCAGATGCATATAATGGGCCGCCTGAAGCGCTTTTTTTGTATCTTTAATGCCGGGGGCAAACTTCCCGTTTTCATAACCCAGGTGCGCTGCCACATACATTTCATTAAATGTCGCCCACATCTTTACCCTGTCGCCATAACGTTTAAAACAGTACCGCGCGTAATCCGCGAAAACATCCGCGCTTTCTTTTTTTAACCAGCCGCCTTCTTCATGAAATTTAAGCGGCAAGTCCCAGTGATATAAGGTAATACTTGGCTCTATCCCGTTTTTAATAAGTTCATCAATAAGCAGGTCATAAAAAGCGGCGCCTTTTTCATTTACAGTTCCATCACCGCCGGGAAAAATCCTTGGCCATGAAATTGAAAACCTGTAGGACATTATGTTCATCTTTTTCATAAGTTCTATGTCTTCTTTATATCTGTGGTAATGGTCACACGCAATTTTTCCGTCATCGCCGTTTACAATCGCGCCCTGCCTGCGGCAGAATTCATCCCATATGGATTCGCCTTTACCATCTTCATTCCATGCGCCTTCTATCTGATAGGATGATGTGGCAGTTCCAAAAATAAAACCTTTCTTCAGCTGAATGTCTTCCATGTCGCGCTCCAATTTTGTTTTTACGTTAAAACAGATTTATAAAAAAACATGGGCATTTAGCCCATGTTTTATATATATATTAACAGTATTCTATATTAAAACTTACTACCTTCTGTTATTTCTTTTCTCGCTTTTTTCTATCCTTAAATCAAAAACCGGGGCAATACCTTTTTTGGCCGCCTCGTTAATCCTGTAGATCTCTTCATCGGTAAGTTCTATTTCACCTTTAAAACCTGTGCCGTGATGAAAATCACCTATAAAAAGAGGGTCTCCTTCTTTTGTGTTGTAAACAGACTTTCCATTCTTCTGCCACGAAACAAAAACCCATTCCGCTTTAACAACAGTAACATGTTCATTAAGCTGAAGTTCTCTTCCGTCAAAACTTAAAGTTTTGCCGTCAACATCCACCTTAAACACACCAAGATAGACATCACTGATAGTGCCTTCTTTGCCTATCAGGCTTTTCGGCCTTTTTAAACTGTCTTCTGAATCCATAAAATCCAGATTCTTTACCGTAACCCTCTGTCCTATTTTCATTTTCATTACCCCCGATTTAGATATTTCAATAATCTGTTACTTTTTTGAATTATACTTATACGTTTAAACTTTGTCAATAAGATAACCCCCGCTTAAGCGGGGGTATCTGTTATTCTTTATCTTTTCTTTCTTTTTTCTTGCCCTTTCCCGTGTCTTCATTCTCATCATTACCTGTTTTATTATCATCCTCATCTATTTCCTGATCCTGATCCTTATCCTCAACCACATTCTCATCCTTAGCCTTATCATCCTCATCTATTTCCTTATTCTCATCCTTATCCTTTGCCTTTACCTTATCCTTTTTCTTCGCCTGTTCTTCTTTCATTCTTTTGTAATTTTCCCAGCCGTCAGCGTGCCTTTTGCTGCCAAAGTGATTTCCCTGATTAGTTTTATCCCCGTCCTTCTTTGGCACAGCTGTAGCAGAAGGTTCCGGAACATTTGTAGCGGCTGCCGAAGGGACAACAGTTGGCGCGGCAGTAGATGCCGGTACAATTGTATTCACCGGGGTTGCCGTAACAACAACTTCCTTTATATAAATAACAGTCACCGCAGGCACCGGCGTATTTACAGCAGTTGCCGTATTTGTAACCGTTGCAGCCGGCGCTTCTTTTTTCCCGTTTATGTATCTGAAAGATTCTTTAAGATTTCCATTTTTATCATACGCCTGAAACCTGCCATGCCTTACATCCCTGTCAAATTCTTCATACTGCTTTAAGAGCCCGTTGGAATAATAATATTTAAACGCCCCCTGCTTTTTCCCAAGCCTGTAATAACCGTATGTTTCAACCGCGCCATTCTCATAATAGGAGTAGTAAGCGCCGTCAGGAACATCATTCCTGTATGTTGTCTTAATCTTAAGATTTCCCCTGTCATCATATATTTTGCTGATGCCGTTTCTTAAATTATTTTTGTAATCCACCTTTTCTATTATTACGCCGTTCCTGTTATACTTGCGCACGGTAGCGGTAATTTTCTCGCCTGTTTTAACAACAGTATTGCCGGGGCCGGGGCTCCACACCGCTATGCGTTTATTACCCCTGTAAAAAACCGTCTTATTGCCTTCCTGCTTGATTACCACTTCCACGTCAATATTGGTGATATTAACATTATTTACAACCACCTGAGCGGTTGGCACCGCCGTAGCTGCCGCAACAGCCGTTCCGGGCTGGACTATGACAGGAGTTACATTTGAATAATATCTTTCGGTATAAGAGTAATCATAAGGGGAATCCTGAACGTAAACAGTACATCCGGATAAGAACACTGCTGCAATAAGGGTACCCAACAGTAAAGCCTTCTTGGTATTTTTCATAAATTACCTCCTGTTTTTTATACTTCTTTGACGCCCCCTGCGTTCCAATAGTTTACATATTATAACATTAAAAATACCCGTTAACACATCATTTAAGGTAAAAAAAAAAACGGCAGGCCATACGGCCTGCCGTTTCATATAATAATTAATTACTATTTTGCTTCTTCTTTTGTTTCCTTAGGGGCTTCCGCGGGTGCTGCTGCCACTTCTCTCATTTCCGCTAACGCGCCTACACCGGTATCAAACCTTCTGTTTTCTTTCTTTGCCTTTCTTCCAAAAGATTCCCTTATGTAATAAAGTTTCGCCCTTTTTGCTTTTCCTTCTTTGGTAACCTTAATGCTGTCAATGCTGGGGGTGTTTATAGGAAAGGTCCTTTCAACGCCGATTGCGCCAAAAGATATCTTTCTTACCGTAAACATGGCATTTAAGCCTGTGCCTTTTTTGGCTATGACAACGCCTTCAAAAGCCTGAATTCTTTCCTTGTTTCCTTCTTTAATTTTTGTATTTACCTTTACCGTGCTTCCCACGGAAATCTTGCTGAAATCTACACCCTTTTTCTTATATTGTTTTTCAATGATTTCCTTAATTTTTGTCGCCATTTTTCTGTACTCCTTTACCCTTTCAAGAATTTTCTGTCTTCATCAGACAGTTTTATTTTCTCCAGCAGTTCGGGCCTGTTTTTCTTTGTCTTTAACAGGGCCTGCCGCCTTCTGAATTTTTTTATCATTTCATGATTACCCGACACAAGCTCTATTGGAACCTGCATCCCTTCATACTCCCTTGGTTTGGTGTACTGCGGAAAATCCAGTATGCCCTTTTCAAAGGATTCGTGCACGGCGGACTCTTCATTGCCAAGCACATCCGGCAGAAGCCTTGTCACGCCTTCTATTATAACCAGCGATGCAAACTCGCCGCCGCTGAGTATATAATCGCCTATACATATTTCTTCGTCAACATAATTTACCACCCGCTCATCCACGCCTTCATATCTTCCGCAGATAATAGTCAGTGAATCCAGCTGCGCGTACTCCCTTAACTTTTCCTGGGTTAAGCTGCGTCCGGAAGCGCTCATTAAAAGCACTTTTCCTGTTTTGCCCTCTTCTTGTACGCTTTTCAGCGCTTTGTGAATGGGCTCCACTTTCATGACCATTCCGCCTTCACCGCCAAACGGCGTATCGTCGGTCATCTTGTGCTTATCTTCAGCGAAATCACGGATGTTGACCACTTTAAAATTTACCTTTTGTTTTTCCCTTGCCCTTTTAAGGATGCTGAAGTTCAGCGCCTTTTCAAAGACTTCCGGAAAAATCGTAAGAACGTTTATTTCCATCATTCGTTTATTATTTCAAGCGGTATTCTTTTCTTTATTCCTCTGTTGGCCGCCGCTATACTTACAAGGCTTCTTAACGCCTTTATGGTCCTGCCTTCCCTGCCTATGATAAATTTCATGTCGCCGGGAGCAACCGATACGACGCATTTTTCAAGCCTGCCCGTCATATCATTTATCTCCTTAACCGCCAGCTTATCTTTTTCAGTAATCAGTAAAGACGCCGCGTATTCAAGAAGTGCTTTCATTTATTTAGCCGCTTTCTTTACCTTTGTCTTCTTTGCTTTCTTCTTTTTTACGGGTTTTACCGGAATCATTTCATTATAAATGTTCAGTTCCCTGAAAATACCCTTAACAGCCGGAGTAATCTTAGCGCCGTCTTTTATCCACTTTGTCGCGGCTTCTTTTTCAAGCTTAATAACAGGGGGATTCTTGGTAGGGTTATAAAACCCAAGTTCCTCAATATACTCTCCGCCTTTTGCCGAACGCCTTTCATCAACCGCAACTATCCTGTAGAAAGCGCTGTTGGCCCTTCCCATTCTTTTCAACCTTAATATTACCGACATGCAAAAAACCTCCTTAAAAACTTTTGATTCGCGCTATTTTGCGCGAAAACTTTTCATTTTTATTTAACTGGAGCCGATGACCGGGATTGAACCGGTGACCTACTGATTACGAATCAGTTGCTCTACCACTGAGCTACATCGGCAAAGCAATCAATTAATTAATGGTGCCGAGAGACGGAATTGAACCGCCGACGCACAGATTTTCAGTCTGTCGCTCTACCGACTGAGCTATCTCGGCACCTATATTCGGTTGATGTAAAATTAAAACACTATTTAAGCAATAATAAAGAGCGGCGCTCTAAAACGCAATTGCGAGCGTAGAGAGCAAATTAAAAATCAAGGCCTTACCTTCCTATCGTTTCGCCATTTGGCAGAGCCATAATGGCTATACGCAATTGCGAGCGTAGAGAGCAAATTAAAAATCAAGGCCTTACCTTCCTATCGTTTCGCCATTTGGCAAAGCCATAATGGCACCGACTGAGCTATCTCGGCACCTGTATTCGGTTGATGTAAAAGTAAAAAAATATAATAACAACAAAGACTGAATCAAAACGTCTGAGAATTATAATAAAAGCACCGGATATTGTCAACATAAAAACAGGCTTTTGATTACCAGTTTTTCCTGTCTTTCATCTTTGTCTTTTTAAACACTTTTGCCATAATAAAATAATAAACATATATTACAAAAGTAACCTCGCATACCAAAGGATGAAACATCCAGAATGCTGCAGGTTTACGGACGAATCCAAAAAACGCCTGTATTATAAGGGGAATTACCGTCACACAACTTAAAGAAAATAATACTATCCCCTTTGCCGGAAATGACTTCCAGGGATAACTTCTTTGTTTGGTGTTGTTAAAAAACATAAAGTCACTTATTCTACGCTGCTGTTTTTTGATAAATGATGCCATCGTCGGAGAATAAATATGCACTATCCCTGTCTTTACTTTTACAAATTTGTCTCTTCCCTTTAAAACCATTTCATATATGGCGTCAATATCAAAAAGATAGGGTTTATATTTAATCTTTTTAATATCCGCTTTCCTTATGAACGTACCGTTAGCACCTATAGTAGGCATCTTGCCTGTTTCAAGATGTATCTTTATATAATCAGGCTTTTCTTCCGTCTTTAAATCCATGCCTGTCCACTTTCCTGTTATATAACTGTACCGGTCATAATTTCCTATAAAAAGACAAAGCGGATCATTTATCCCTGCTGCTGCAAAATATTTTGTAAGCCCGGTATCAGCTTTCCTGTAAACAAAATAAAGCGGTTCCGTACCCGTAATATCAGGATCTTCCACAAAAGGCGCAGCCATACGGCTTATAAAATCTTTACCCGTTATAATGTTATCGCTGTCAATAAGCGCAAGAATATCGCCTTTGGATTGATCAACCCCGACCGCCTTGCCCGCCTCACCTGTCTGCAGCGGATTTTTACAAATATTTATTCTAAGTTTTTTTGAAAATGTTCTTACAACTTTAAGAGTGTCATCCGAAGAACCGGCGTCAGCAATTACCACTTCAAGTCTATTTTTCGGGTAATCCTGCTCCGCTATCGCATGCAGACACAGCCCTATTACCTTCGCGGAATTATATGTGGGTGTGATTATAGAAATAAAAGGAAGCCTTTCTTTTTTCATTTTTTATTTCCTTATCTTCATAAAATCCATTATATGCCCAATTACCGCTTTTGCCGCTTTAAAGATAAACGCCAAATCCGCCCATGAACGCACAGCCAGAAACTGGCGCAGGATAAACCTTGGCGTCATAAAAGCTTTATAAATGCTTTCACATTTGCCCACCACTTCTTCAGGGGACATATCAGGTGTTTTAAATACCGGCTCTGTCATGTCAAACTTATCCCAATCACCGGCCTGAAAACGCAGCCAGTCATTCTGAATTGCCTGGTCATATAAGGGCGTTCCCGGATACGCGGTTACCACGGTTGCCTGCAGCATATCCGCCAGCCCTTTATCAAGCAGCTTTCTTGCCAAATCAAGCGTCCGGTTAGCGTCATCGCGCGTTTCCCACGGGTAGCCCACCATAACGGTTAAATGCACTCCTAATCCCGCGTCTTTTGCAATCCTGCACCCTTTTTCAATATCTTCCACTTTAATTCCCTTGCATAACCTGTCAAGCGTGGCCTGGTTAGCCGATTCAAGCCCGAACTTCATAAGCCTGAAACCCGCTTTTTTCATTAAAGGCGCGATATCTTTATTTATATAATCAAACCTGTAATTGGCAAGTATGGACATCTTATAGTCCCTGTTTATCATTCCTTCGCAGAATTTCTTAAGCCATTCCCCGCGCGGGAATGTGCCTGTATCATCAAATACCTCTTTGATGCCGTATTTCTTAACAAGCATATCAATTTCAGATAACAGGCTTTCCGAGCTTCTTGTCCTGAATTTCGGGAAAAGCCCTGTCCACGCGCAGAATGTGCATTTGCCCCACGGGCAGTCGCGGCCAACCATTGTGTATGTGTACGGCGAGTACTTGAAGAATTTTTCGCCGTAAAGCTTCCACTTTGTAAGGTCCCTGTCTATAAACGGCAGCGAGTTTAAATCATTGTTTGAATGGTCAAACTTGCCGGTATCTTTAATGTCTTTATTTTCCCTGTACCAGATGCCGCTTATTAAACCGGCTTTTTTTGAAAGGTAGTCAGCTATGCTAAGCAGGGAAAAATCATAATCCCCGCCTGTTATTACAAAATCAAAAGTGGAGTTCTGCATTGATTCAAGGGGAAACGCGGTTACATGGTCGCCCATTAATACTGTCTTTACATTCGGCAGTACTTTTTTTATTTCCGCTTCTATTGACCACATCTGCTTAACCACAGGAGTCTTTGTTTCTATAGCAATCACATCAGGCTTAACATCCAAAAGCATATTGATATACATGTCCCAGTCTATCATTTCAGCTATGGAATCATTATAAATGGCGTCATAACCTTTGGAAGCCAAAAGTGTTGCCGCGGATGCCGGCACCATAGGATATAAAAAAGACGGATTATGAAACCACTGAAACTGCCTGTTCTGGCCCAGCGTGGGCGTGCCTTTTCCCTTTAACGGCGGATAAGATATCATTACTTTCATTTCTTTTTTACCTCTTCTTTAAGTTTTGGCGACAGCAGGCCTTTTATGAAATAGATTCCGTAAACTATATGGTTTACAAATATCCCCGGCAGAACAACTGATGCCAGTTTAATATCTTTAATTTTTATTCCGTCAATTAAAAGCAGTATACCATACAATGCCAGCGGCAGTGACCACAAAGCAAGAAGCTGCCGCGCGAATAAAAACGGTATAATAAAACTTAATATATACAGGGTGAAGAAAGTCGGGATAAAATACGAAAGCCGAAAGGAAGTCTCCGGGAATTTTTTTACAAAATACCCCCTGTGAAGCGCGTAGCTTTTTACCTGTTTAATGTGCCCTTCCGGGAAATTGCGCCTGTGGTGGTAGACAAATACATCCGGGTCATAGGCAATTTTCATTTTATGGTCGCGGACTATTTTTAAGCACATTACCGTATCTTCGCCGGGCCAGAATTCCGTATTAAACCCGCCTATTTTATCCAGCACATCACGCCTTACCAGCAGATTACACGAAGGAAAATCATCCACAAAACGCGCGTGTTCCGGTTTGTAACGGAAACGGTAACCGCCCCCGCCCAAAAGCGAAGCGTATATATCCCCGCTTACCTTCTGCAGAAATGAGTCATTGTCAGGGGTTGCCGCGGGCCCGCCCACCGCCGCGATGTCGGAGGATGATTCAAAAATCTCCACGGCTCTTTTAAGCCATTGTTTCATCGGGAATACGTCATCATCAATGAAAGCGATAATCTCGCCTTTGGAAGCTTTTACGCCAATATCCCTTTTCTCGCCCGGGTAAATGTGGGTGGTGGGAATTATTTTAAGGTCAAAAGAAAATTTGCCCTCTATCTTACTTTCAAAATCAGGCAGTACTATGACCTCTATTTTAGACTTGTCATAGTCCAGCGCCTCTATATAAGGAAGCGACTCCCTTATATAATCATTTATCTCTTTTACCGGTATTATTATTGATACAGTTTTCATATTACCCCGTTTATTATTCGTAGCTTAGCGTTCCGCTTAGTTTTACAATACGCCGGACGCCAGTGTCGGATTCAGAGACATAAATATTTCCTGCGGAATCAACAGCAAGGGCTTCAGGATTTGATAATCTTTTATAAATCCCGCCTTCTGTGTAGCCGTAAATTTCATACTTAAAGTTTCCATCAAGGTCAAATACTATAATAATTTCCCGAGTTAAATCAGTGACATATAATGTATTACCATAAATGGCAATAAACTTAGGCTGAGGCATCCCCCCGGGATTGTATGAACTCTCACCCCATTTTTTTACAAAATTCCCACTACTGTCAAATTTTTTAATACATTTTAAATCATGGTTTAATATATAAAAATTTCCTGACGTATCTAGTTTAAGATCCGAATGGTAGTTTGTACTTGGGTCTCCTGAAATTACATAGCTGAATTCTGATAAATAATTACCGCTTGAATCAAATTTTTGAATTCTTTTATTATTGTCATCCAGAACGTATACATTTGAACTGTTCACAACTATTCCTTTGGGAGCTGCAAACTGACCTTGTCCAGTGCCATTTTCACCCCAATAATTTAAAATAGTTCCAGAACTATCAAATTTTGTAATTCTATACGTCCAAGTTTCAGGTACATATATATTGCCTGTTGTATCAGAAGAAATAAAATATGCTGAATCCAATAGTCCGTTCCCATTTAAGCTTGTTCCCCACCTCATTTGATAAATAAAGCTACTATTGAACTTGCTAATATATCCTGTGCTGGGATCACTAACATAAATATTATTCGCGCCATCAACACAAGTACCGTATATACTTGTCAACTCTCCCTCTGCTGTTCCCTGGCTTCCGCATGCGCCTAAAAATTCGTGATATGGCGTGTTTGTTGCTGTTGGTGTGGGTTCTACAGGTTCAGCGGGCTGAGATTTTTTACTGCAGGATATCAACATCACAAAAGTCAAAAACATCACCCCAATT
>JAFGWA010000028.1 GCA_016937715.1 Candidatus Goldiibacteriota bacterium | reverse complement strand
GGTGTCTTCGCAAACAACATAATAACACAAGTGCTTGGTGGGACTTTTTATTTACTTAAGTGGTGCATTTCATATTACATTTTTTAGCAGCAAAAAATCCGGGGCAAAAAATCCGGAGGAACAGAGGAACAGAGGAACAGACGCACAAAGGGACAGAAGACCGGCTTGGATGCTCCGCATTGCTTATAATTAATTTTCTGTCTTCTCTTTACTTATGCTTCGCCGGCATTTGCTAATCTGCGGCAAATTTCTGTTTTTTTTGTATTTCTTAAACAACAACGCTTTTTCATTAAACCCGGCTTCAAAGCAGGGTTTTAATTTAAACGGCTTTGCAAAATAGAAATGTCCTGTTTTGGCAGTATTTAATCCCCTGCCGGAATTACAAAGCTTATTTTAGCCCCGGTACCGCCTTCACCGGATTCAGCCCAAATTTTACCTTCGTGAAACTCCATGATTTTTGCCGCGATAAACAGCCCCACACCGGCTCCCTGATGTTTTCTTATAAGGTGGCTTTCAGACTGATAAAATTCTTCAAAGACTTTTTCACGGTCTTTTTCAGGAATGCCTTCGCCATGGTCCAAAACAGATACCAGTATATACTTTTTTGCGCTGTCAAGCGAAGCTCTTATTTTTGCCGGTATCCGGGCGTCATTGCCTTTAATTTTAGCCACATTGGTTTTTACCACGCCTCCGGGTTCTGAAAACTTCACTGCATTATTCATAATATTAAGCACCGCCTGGGACAGCCTGTCCGGATCCGCGTTAACCGATAAATCTTCCCCTTCGGCAGACGGTTCAAAGCGCACGCCGTTCTGATCCGCACTATGTTTAATCTCTTCAATCCTGCTGTTCATAAAATCCGCCGCATTAAAACGGACTTTTTCTATCCTGATTACACCCGTTTTTATCCTTTCCATATCCGAAAGGTCGTGAACAATAAGCCTCAGCCTTTCCGTGTTTTCGTTAATAGCTTCCACAAAAGCTTTTTGCTCCGGCGTCAGATTTTCAGAATTCTTCTTTTTCAGAAATGTAGAATAACCTTTAATAACAGCTATGGGAGTCCGCATCTCGTGAGATATTATGGCGATAAAATTGGTTTTCATTTTGTCATATTCCTGAAGTTTCGCGTAATTTTCCTTTAATTCTTTCTGCGCTTTTTCAAGCCTTGCCAGATGCGCGCTTACCATTGTATATACAAGCCCCGCCGTTATAAAAACATAAACCCATCCTTTAACGGTCTGCGCAAAAGCATAAGCTTGTGTTGTATGCATAAACAGTGATAATATTTTATCGGAAAAGAATATCCACAAAATCCCGAATATAAAATATACTGCAGCTATTTTTAAAGCCGATTGTTTCATAATTCAGCCGTTTCCCCCTTTATACGGTTTTTTATAACACCTGCTTTTTGCCATAAATTTCTTTAAGCGCCGTTTCAAGAGACGGGAAACCAAACTTAAACCCTGCTTCAAGCAGCCTTTTAGGGTAAACTTTCTGGCCTGCCAGCAGCACTTCATCCGCAAGTTCACCTGCTATTATTTTCACCAAAAACTTAGGTTTACGGAAAAAAGACGGCCTTCTTAAAACCCTGCCAAGCATCTTTGAAAATTCACGGTTGGTTACAGGTTCAGGTGCTGTAAGGTTATAAATCCCGGATGTGTCCGGATTTTCTATTAAATGTATTATGGCGTGAATTTCGTCTTTTACATGAATCCATGAATGGTACTGCCTGCCGCTGCCGATTGCGCCCCCGGCAAAAAATTTAAAAGGCAGAGACATGGCATTTAAAAAACCCCCATGCCCAAGCACTATACCCGTCCTTATAATACAGCGCCTTACACCCATTCTTTCAACCTGCGCCGTTGAATCTTCCCAGCGCCGGCATAAGTCGGACAGAAAACCTGTGCCTTTCGAGGAGTTTTCATCAAGGCCTTCATTACCCGTGGAACCATAAAAGCCAACTGCAGAAGCCTGGATAACCACTTTTGGTTTTTTTTCAGCTTTCTTTACGGCAAACGTAACAGCTTCACCGGCATTCAGCCTGCTTTCAATGATTGATTTTTTATTCGCGCTGTTCAGCGGAAATTTTATTATAGGTGCGCCCGCAAGGTTTATTACGGCTTCGGCCCCTTCTATTTCAAAACGCATCTCGTCCCATGGCACATAACGGATGTGCTTGTCCGCGCTTTTTTTATTAAAAGGGTCCCTGCTGACACCAATTACTTCATAACCCTTTTTAATAAAACGGTGGGCAAGCGCGTTTCCTATAAAACCTGTTCCCCCTGTAATTACAACCTTTCTCATTTTATAACTCTCCTTGTACTAAATGCCCCCATTTGTACAATAAGGTGATTATAACAAAAATAACAGATTTGGCAAGAGCGCAGCTCGGCAGCTCGGAGGGACAGATAAAAAAACTTTTAAACAACGTGGGCTGCCGTTTCCGCCATAGCAGATTAATTGCTGCGGCAGCCGGGAAAGACCCACATCTACCAGAACAGTCTCAAAATCAAGATCACCTGCCCTAAAGGGCGCGGCTACCACGACAAATAATAACACCACTAAATACGATTTGAAATTGTATCGTAGAGGCGTAATACATTACTCCCGATTGATTTAAAAACAAGAACGAGGCGTATCATGATACGCCTCTACATTATAAATACTAAACCTAAACGCAACAATAAAGACCGCGGGCTAAAGACCCGCGTCTACCACTACAAAATAAGAACATCATTAAATACGGTTTGGAATTTTATCGTAGAGGCGTAATATATTACGCCTCGCCTTTAAAACAAAAACAGAGACGCAGCATATTGCGTCTCTGTTTTATCTAAATTCACATTAAATCCTGTTTTAAAACTTACGAACAACAGCGAGGCGTATCATAATACGCCTCTACATTAAAAACCTAAAGACTACTAATTTATTTTTTCAGATACCTGTCTATATCCTCTGCGGTTTTTTTGCCTTCGGCTATTGCCCATACAATTAATGACGGGCCGCGGGATACGTCGCCCGCGGAAAAAACTTTATTAACAGAAGTCATGTTTTTCTCATCGCGTTTAATATTTCCCCTTGCGTCAAGTTCCACGCCAAGCCCTTCAAGCAGGCCTTCTTTCACCGGTCCTGTAAAACCCATTGCAAGCAGCACTAAATCCGCTTCAATTTCAAATTCCGAACCAGGTACTTCATTAAACTTACCGCCGCTGAATTCAACCACAACGCACTTTATTCCTTTTACTTTACCGTTTTCGCCGTAAAAACTTTTTGTCAGCACCGACCACTGCCTGTCAGAGCCTTCTTCATGGCTGGTGGAAGTTTTAAATATCATTGGATATCTTGGCCAGGGCTGATTATCAGGCCGTGTTTCCGGCGGTTTTGGCATTATCTCTATCTGTTTCACGCATGACGCGCCCTGCCTGTTTGCCGTACCCACACAGTCCGCGCCTGTATCCCCGCCGCCTATTACCACAACCTTTTTACCTTTTGCAAAAATCAATTCTTCTATTATGGCGTCTTTTGCCACCCTCATATTGGACTGTTTTAAATACGCAACCGCCTGGTAAATACCTGCAAGTTCCCTTCCCGGAACCGCAAGGTCACGTTCTTTTCTGCACCCCGTTGACACGCAGACCGCGTCATAATTTTTTAAAAGTTCTTCCGCTTTAATATCCACGCCCGCGTTTATTCCGGTTTTAAAAACAATCCCTTCTTCCTTAAGAAGGTTAAGCCTGCGGTCTATTATGGTTTTTTCAAGTTTAAAATCCGGAATTCCGTAGCGCATAAAACCGCCCGGCCTGTCTTCCTTTTCAAAAACAGTGACACTGTGCCCCGCCCTGTTTAAATGATACGCAGCGGATATCCCCGCCGGTCCGGAGCCTATTACAGCCGCTTTTTTTCCTGTGCGTTTTATATTCTTACGGGCTTTTATATACCCTTCTTTAAATGCTTTTTCAATTATTGCAAGTTCATTGTCGCGGATTGTTACCGCGCTGTCATTAACCCCAAGCACGCAGGCAGCTTCACACAAAGCCGGACATACCCTTCCTGTCACTTCCGGAAGCACGTTTGTTTCATCTAAAAGTTTAAACGCGCCTTCCCAGCGGTTTCTGTACGCGTGGTCATTCCATTCCGGCACAAGATTATTCAGCGGGCATGCCCAGTGGCAGAAAGGCGTGCCGCAGTCCATACAGCGCGACGCCTGCTCGCTTACTTTTTCATCTGTTTTCGGAACAGCCACTTCGGCGTAATCTTTTACCCTTTCACAAACAGGCCTGTATTTTAAAGCTTCTCTTTTTATCTTAAGAAAACCTGACGGGTTTCCCATGTTATACCTCCGCTTCTTTAGCCGCAAGGCTCTGCGCCCTGACTGCCATGACTTTTTTATACTCTGACGGTATTACCTTGATGAACTTTTTTATGTTCTGCTGAAAATCAGAGAGTATCTCTTTTGCCGCCGCGCTTCCTGTAAACTTCACATGCGAAGACAGCATGTCGTAAATGGTATCAATATCTTCTTTATCCATGGCATCAAATTCCACCATGCTCATATTGCATTTTTCCTGAAAATTCACATCGTTATTGCAGACATACGCTATTCCGCCCGACATACCTGCGGCAAAGTTCCTGCCTGTGTTTCCGATGATAACAACCCTGCCGCCTGTCATATATTCGCAGCCATGGTCGCCCGTGCCTTCAACAACCGCGTAGATACCGGAATTTCTTATGCAGAACCTTTCTCCCGCCGTTCCGTTTATATACGCCTCGCCGGATGTAGCTCCATAAAATGAAGTATTGCCCATAATCACGTTTTCTTCGGCGTTAAACAGCGACTTTTTGCCAGGATAAACTATTATTCTTCCGCCGGAAAGCCCTTTGCCTGTGTAGTCATTTGCCATGCCTTCAAGTTCAAAAGTTATGCCGCCGGCTAAAAACGCGCCAAAGCTCTGCCCCGCGGCCCCTTTAAACTTGCACCAGATAGTGTCTTCCGGCAGATATTCTTCGCCGAATTTTCTACACACTTCGCCGGACAACATAGCGCCGGCAGCGCGGTCCTTATTGCTGATTATTTTTTCTATCCTTACGCGTTCCTTTTTATCAAACGCCGGCGCCGCTTCTTTTATAAGCTGCAGGTCCAGCACATCTTTTATTTCATGCTTCTGTGTTTTTGTGCAGTACAGCGGTTCTCCCTTGGAATCCGGCTTGAAAAGAATTTTTGAAAAATCAATATTCTTTGCTTTCCACGGAAGTATGTCCGTATCAGTTTCCAGAAGGTCAGACCTGCCCACAAGTTCATTTAAGTTTTTAACTCCAAGCGACGCCATTATTTCCCTTAAATCTTTTGCCACAAAGCGCATGAAATTTATTATGTATTCCGGACGCCCGGCAAACCTTTTGCTTAAAATATCTTCCTGCGTGGCCACGCCCAGCGCGCAGTTATTCAGATGGCAGTGGCGCAGCATAACGCACCCCATGGTTATAAGCGCGGCGGTTCCAAAACCGTACTCTTCCGCGCCAAGGCACGCCGCTACGGCTAAGTCTTTGCCCGTCCTCATCTGCCCATCCGCCTGCAGCCTTACCCTTGTCCTTAAATTATTCAGCACCAGTGTTTGGTGCGTTTCTGACAGCCCAAGCTCCCACGGCAGCCCCGCGTTCATTATGGAAGTCTTCGGAGACGCGCCCGTACCGCCGTCGCCGCCGGAAATTAATATCATGTCGGCAAACCCTTTTGCCACGCCTGCCGCAACTGTGCCTATGCCTATTTCAGAAACAAGCTTCACGCTTATGCGCGCGCGGGGGTTCGCGTTCTTTAAATCAAATATCAGCTGCTTTAAATCTTCTATGGAATAAATATCGTGATGCGGAGGCGGGGAAATTAAAGTGACCCCCGGCGTGGTGTAACGCGTACGCGCTATAATTTCGCTTACTTTATGCCCCGGAAGCTGTCCGCCTTCGCCGGGTTTGGCTCCCTGCGCTATTTTAATCTGAATCTCATCGGCGTTTGTCAGGTAATTAATATTTACTCCAAACCTTCCCGAAGCCACCTGTTTTATAGAGCTTCTTGCAGAATCCCCGTTTGGGTAAGGCTTAAACCTTGCGGAATCTTCGCCGCCTTCGCCCGTGTTGGATTTTCCGCCAAGCTTATTCATTGCAATTGCCATGGTATGGTGCGCGGGCCCGGAGATGGAGCCAAAACTCATCGCGCCGGTCACAAACCTTTTTATTATTTCATCTTCTGTTTCCACCTGTTCCAGAGGAACAGCTTCTGTCTTTTTAAACTTTAAAAGCCCCCTTAAAGTGGCGGCATGCCCCGCCTGGTTATTTATAAGCGACGCAAACTCTTTATATTTTTCGTAGCTGTTTTTTCTTACAGCGTCCTGCAGCGCGGAAATAGTATCCGGGTTCCACATATGGTATTCGCCGTCTTTTTTCCACTGGTATATTCCGCCGGATTCCAAAAGCACATCCTTGTCCAGAATATCGGCAAACGCCTCTTTGTGCATCATCTCGCGTTCTTTTGCAATCTCGGCAAATCCAACGCCTTCCACCCTTGAAGCCGCGCCTTTAAAACACCTGTCCATTACCTCTTTTGCAATTCCAAGCGCTTCAAATATCTGCGCGCCCCTGTAGCTTTGAATTGTGGAAATTCCCATTTTGGACATAACTTTTAAGATGCCTTTATTGCACGCTTTTCGGTAATGAGAAACAGCGTCGTTATAACTGCAGCTTAATTCACCCTTATCGTGCATATACTTAATGGCGTCATAAGCCATGTAAGGGTTTACAAGCCCCGCGCCAAAACCAAACAGCACGCAGAAATGGTGCACTTCCCTTGGTTCGGCGGTTTCTAAAATTATGCTTGTATGCGTCCTTAAAGACCGTTTTACCAGTTCCTGATGCACAGCCCCCAGCGCTAAGAGCGCGGGAATTGCGGCGTATTCATCGGTTACGCCGCGGTCGCTTAGTATCAAAATAGAATAACCGTTCTGCGCCGCTTTTACCGCTTCATTGCAGACCCTGTCAAGCGCTTCAATAAAACGCTTTGTGTCGCCCGGCATATAAAGCAGCGTTATTGTTTTAGTTTTAAATCCGCTGACTGTGATATTTTTAATCGCGGCAAGTTCTTCGTTGGTCAGTATGGGCTCCCTTACCTGAAGTTTATGTGTATGAAGTTCTGTCTCTTCAAACAGGTTCTGACGCGGCCCTATAAAACTGCGCAGGCTCATTACAATATCTTCCCTTTCAGAGTCAATGGGCGGATTTGTAACCTGAGCGAAGAGCTGCTTAAAATAAGTATAAAGAAGCTTGGGTTTTTCCGACAGCACGGAAGGCGGCGTGTCATTGCCCATAGACCCTATGGGTTCTTTGCCGTCATTTGCCATCGGCTTTAAGATTTCTTTTACGTCTTCCCTTGTATATCCAAAAGCTTTCAGCCTGTTCATCAGAAATTCAGGGTCTTCCTGCTTAACGTCAGCTTTCGGCAGGTCTTCAAGATAAAGCAGCTGTTCTTTTCTCCATTCCCTGTAAGGCGCGCGCATGGCTATTTCTTTTTTTATTTCATAGTCTTCTATTATCCTCTGCCTTTGCGTATCTATAAAAAATATTTTGCCGGGTTCCAGCCTGCCGGAATGTTTTATCTGCGAAGGCGCGATATCAATTACCCCTGTTTCCGAAGACAGTATTACCGTGCCGTCATTGGTCTCTATGTAACGCGAAGGGCGCAGCCCGTTTCTGTCCAGCACCGCACCTATCCTTACGCCGTCGGTAAAGGCAAGCGCCGCGGGGCCGTCCCACGGCTCCATGAAACACGCGTGATATTTATAAAAACTTCTTACGGAATTGGAGAGCAGGTTATTATGCTCCCACGCTTCAGGCACCAGCATCATCATGGAATGCGGCATATCCCTGCCGCCCTGAACAAGCGCTTCAAACGCGTTGTCAATGGAGGCGGAATCGCTCTGCTGTTCATCGCGGATTACCGGTTTTACGCTTTCAACATCATCGCCGAACACAGAGCTTTTAAAAAGCCCTTCGCGCGACTTCATCCAGTTTATGTTGCCCCGTATTGTGTTAATTTCACCATTATGCGCAAGGTATCTGAATGGCTGCGCAAGGTCCCATGTTGGAAAAGTATTGGTGGAGTATCTTGAATGCACAAGGGCTATGGCGCTTTTTATCAGGGGGTCATTAAGGTCAGTGAAAAAATCCGCCACGTTCTCCGGCAGCATAAGGCCTTTATATATGAAAACCCTGCACGATAAATTTGTGACATAAAAAGTTTTCCTGTCCTTTATGTCAGAAGCCCTGACGGAATTTTCGGCTTTCTTTCTGATAAGAAAAAGTTTTCTTTCAAAGTCTTCGTCGTTATTGATATCAGCCGAACGTTTTATAAAGACCTGTACAAAATCAGGGCGCGATGCTTTTGCCGTTTCCCCAAGTATTGAATCATTTACAGGCACGCTGCGCCAGCCAAGTACTTCCTGCCCGCATTCCTTTGCCGCTTTTTCCACTTCTTTTTTAACCGCAGCCGCGGAATTCTTATCCAAAGGCAGAAATATAAGCCCTGTGCCGTATTCACCCTGCCCGGGTAATTTAATTTTGATGGCAGATGCCACTTTCACAAAAAATTCATGCGGGGTCTGTATAAGTATGCCCGCGCCGTCGCCGGTTTTGGGGTCAGCGCCAACCGCGCCCCTGTGAGTCATGCGCTTTAAAATAAGCAGCCCGTTTTCAACAATAGAAGCTGTTTTAACTCCGTTCACATTTACTATAAACCCGACTCCGCACGCGTCTTTTTCCTGCGCCGGGTCGTAAAGCCCTTGCTTTTCCGGGTATCCGCTCATATTTATTCCTCTTTTCATTTTTTATTCTTACATTCTATAAATTTAGACAGAAAAATAACGCTTAAAAAGCATCAAATAATTTCAGCATTGAGTTTAAGACACGACTTCCTTGTCGTTTTGATAATCCGATAACCAGCATGCATCCCTGCTTTGCGCCGGTTAGTAGAACACTGCTTGTTAAATTTATACTCAATTACAGGATAAATGTCAAGTTGTTTTGCGGAATACGAGTTTTATGATGCAGAATATAAAAACTGCCTGCTAAAGTTTTTCGGGGAAATTCAATATAATAGTACCTATTGTTTTGATCCTAATAGTCCAAAATATTAAAACGCTCTTTTATCACGTTTTCCAGTTGTTTAATAAATACCTTATATTCAGGAAGTTCTTTAACCTGATGTCCAAGCCTGGAATTCCACAGGCCTTCATATGCCTTATCCTTTACTTTTCTAATTAAATCTGCAGAATTTAAAGAATACGCAAAACGCCTTTTATATTCTTCTTTTAACTTGTTAATATCAACTTCAGCCTCCAGAATAAACTTCATATCGTATATGTCCCTGGCTTCTTTATTTATGCTGTTAATCCTGTTAATCTTATCCGCGGCAACAGCTTCAAGTTTATAACACAGCAGGTTGTCATCCGCGTTTTTGAATTCATCATGAATATATCTAATGCGCGCGGCAATATTGCCCGGTACATCTTCCGCTTCACAGATATCAAGTTTTAAATGCTTACCGCCTTCAATTATTTCATTTACAAGATTATACCCAAGCATAATCTGCAGCCGGGACTTTTCCTCTTTTTCTTCAGTTACATTTATACCTGTCAGTGAAATTTTCAATCCGTCAATCAAAGCATTCAGTTTATCCCTCAAAAGTGATAAATCTGCGCCTTTTGAATACACAAAATCAAGATCTTCAGAAAACCTGTAATTGTCAAAATACACTTTGTGCAGGCAAGTTCCTCACCGGAATATAAGCATTCCGCTAAGTTCCTTATCACCCGCCAGCGCATGCAGAAAACACTCGACAAAATAGTCATTTTCTATAACTTCCGGTTTAACCCCATATTGTTCCGCTAATTTAAGACAGCGCCTGTAATTTATCATATCAGCTCCATATCAGATTTTTTATCTGCTGCGGCCCCACGTTATCAATAAGCCTCCAGCTGTTTTTAGCCGTTTTCCTTACAGGCAGCACAGGATCAAACACATCATATCTGTCTTTCACATAGTATCTTAATTCATTGAAAATATCATTATTCCCAAGCTCTAATATTTCAAGCAGATATCCAAGCCTTTTACCGACAACATTTTTACCGTATCTTTTATTATAATCGCAGAGTTTATTAAAATCCAAAACGCCTTTTTTAATCCATATGCCTTTCGCTATTTCTGTTATCCCGCCGCACAGTTCCGGATGCGCAAGCGCGTCTATAATCGTCCGCTCCGGATCCGAAACACGGATAAATTCAGACTGCATAAATTTTTCTTCTTTTATCCCCCAAATATTTTCCCTTTTAACATATACAAACCTGAATTCATTTTTTAAAGCTTTCGGCGGCTGCTGCCTTTTCGGAACCGCGACAAACGTTGTATTCATAGGCTGCGTCAGCATACCCCAGTAACTCATGGCTGTATAAAAAGCAATATAGTAATCTTTGGAATTGGCAAGCGCCTTTGCAGCTACATATCTGTTTCCAATATACTTTTTTATAACCCCATATTGCTGAGGTATAATTATATATTTTCCGGCCTTAAGGCGGGATATTAAATTTCTTCCAGCCATCTTATGTAGAAGTTCGGCATTATTTTTAGGATTGTTTTTCAGCAGATTATTTACATCTGTCAGCGTAAATATTTCCATTTCTCTATCATAGAGCTTATCAATCAATTCAGCCCCTACCCTACCCTGGGTTTTTTGGTTATTCATTTTATCCACCTTTTATGTATAATATATAATCTACTAAGTAATATTATATACATAAAAGGTTAAAAAATCAATATATGTCAACTATTTATGTATAGTTTATAATCTATTGGATTATTTTCAATACACAAATAGTAGATTATTTATTACCTTTTATCTCCAGCTTGGCCTGCTTCTGCCAAGCACGTTTTTTGCTATTGCCATCTGGGAATTGCCGGAAACATCTGCCACCCATAACGCGCCTTCGGCGATTTCTGTTGTTTCCGTAACATACGCTATCTTCTTGCTGTCCGGCGACCACACAGGGTCTTTTACCCCGTTGACATCGTCAAAGGTTATCCGTAAATACGAAGATTCGTCTTCGCCTTCATCATCATTTCCTTCTTCATCTTCATATTCTTCAGAATCCGCGTTATCTTCAGCCTGACTACCTTTTGGGCTTGTTCCGTCCGGGTACATCAATAAAATGCAGTTTGTCAGATTAAGATTTCCGGCAGTAAACGCGATATAGGTTCCGTCAGGAGACCACACAGGCCTGTATCCGGAAGCAAGATAAGTTTCGCCGGTGCCGTCGAAATTCATTATAAATATTCCCGTATTGTCAAAACGGTTATAATCCATTTCCTTTCTTTCCATATAATATGCCACTTTTTTTTCGTCAGGAGAAAAGCACCCGTCTATGCGCGTATTATCATTTCCCGCAAGCAGTTTTTCACCGCTGCCGTCGGTATTTACAAGATACAGACACTCCGGCATATTGCCGTCTTTATCATCCGTGTTAATTTTATTATATAGTATGTATTTCCCGTCAGCGCTCCATTCAGGAACGTACTGATAATCATCATGATGCGCGCAATCCGAAACTATCTTTTTCAGGCCTGTGCCATTACTGTTAATTACATAAATTGAAGTTACATGATCGGAATCCCTGTCTAAAAAAGCAATACGCTTGCCGTCCGGCGACCACGAAGCAAGCTCCGCGTCGTGTTCTGTTGACGCAATCTCCCGGATTTTGCCACCGTCGCTGTCCATTATATATAAACGGTTTTTATATTTTTCATCAGCCGATGAAAAAACCACGCTTTTGCCGTCAGGCGAAACCGCGGGATAATTATCGCTGCGTACGCCTGTTGTCAGCCTTTTTTTCCATTTCCCGTCAGGCGATATTGCATAAATAAAAGTCCCGTTGCCGTCCCCTTCAACCCCCGCGTAAACAATAAGCCCCTTAAGGCTGTCCGTTGTAAAAATCCCTTTTATCTGCGCGCATCCCGTAAACACTGCCGCTAAAACAAACACTGATACAATTAATAGTATTTTTTTCATCCGCCGGCCGCCTTTTTTTGTCCTATATTAATTAATAAAATAAATTATAACACTTTATGCAGCCGCAAAAAAAGTGAAATTTACGCGCGGTATTAACTCATATCATAACTTTCATAAATATAATATACGGTATAGAAACACTCCGTAGAATTCATGCTGCCAACACTTCTCCCCATTAGCACAAGCAGAACCCTTTCTGCGATTACTTCCGGATTATTTTAGGCTTATACAGATAAAAACACAGGAATAAAGAAATTGTCAGTCAGCTTTGTTTTTTTATAATTCCGGAAATAATATTTTTATCTCTGTCCCTTTGCCCGGTTCAGATTCCGCCCATATAACGCCTTCGTGGGCCTCCGCTATCATCCGCGCCAGATAGAGGCCAAGCCCGCTTCCTTTTATATTACTGTCATTTACACCAACCTGCCTGTATTTATCAAATATAACCGGCAGGTCTGCCGATGAAATGCCTATTCCCGTATCCTTCACGGAAACCAGCAGCATAAAACCTTCTTTTTTTATTTTTTCCGCTTCTTTTTCGGGAACAGGCATAATTTTCCTGTCACCGTCTTTTACGGTAATAACCACTTGTGCCCCTTTTGGGGAAAACTTAAGCGCGTTACTTAGCAGATTTGAAAGTATATGTACAAATCCATCGCCATCCAGGTTCCATTCCGCCTTTTTTAAATCTATATTTTTTACTATTGTATTCCCCCGGTCAACAGCCTGTCCGATAACAGTTCCTGCCGCTTCGTCAACCAGCTCTGCCAAGTTGCGTTTTTCAGGCTGTATCTTATAGTACCCCGCTTCAATTCTTGACATATCCAGCATTTCATTCACAAGCCTTATCTGCCTTTCAGTATTCACAGAAATAATACTGACAAGTTCCGCCTGTTTATCATTCAAAAGCCCAGCGGTTCCCTTTAATAACAATTTTGCGGCGCCTTTCATGGAAACAAGAGGGGTTCTAAGTTCATGATTCATCATATTCGTGAAATCAGTTTTAAGAGTGTCAAGGTCATTAAGCATCTTATTTTCAATAATCAACTGAAGGTCCTGTTCTATGGTTTCTTTAAACACATTCATTACATCAATAAATTTTTTGCTGTATTCATTCGCTTTATTATCAAGTATACAAATGGTTCCAAAAAAAGTTTTATCCGGCCACTTTATGGGAAATCCAAGATAGGATATCATTTTTAACTTTACGTCCGGATTATCACGCCAGACAGGGTCATTTAAAGCGTCCTGTACAACAAGCGGTTTATCACGGCCAAGGACGGTCTCGCAATACAGGCCTTCACCCAGTTTGGCGCTTTCACTTACTTCATAAGGGTTATCTTTATGGGTCCCTTTCAGAAAAACAGCAATCGCATTTTCTTCAATTTTCATTATAAGGCTGGACGGCACTTCAAAGACCTTTATCAATACATCAAGAATGTTCTGCCATTTCTGAATTACAGCATCAGTAATTGCAGGTTTGTTTTTGTCCGTGATTGAAATAAGCGCGGGTGAAACCGCCCCTCTGACTGTGACAGCTGCTTTGGTTTCGTTTTTCATTGATACCTCCGGTAAACACTTCTTAATTATTATACACTATCGGTAAAAAGTTCCGGCAATAAAAATTATTCAATTTATAAGATTATACTTCCATGGACGAAAATCACCTTGTAATTTCGTATATCACAAGATCATCATTCCAGACTTCCCCGCCTGTTAACAGCGGCGGAGCGTACATTCCAAAATGCGCCTGTGCCAGCCCTGCCGTATAATTCAATCCGCACCGTGATTCAGCAGCCTCAATTCCGTCTGACGGCGCCCACAAAACCGGGCTTGTAAGGCAGTCCGGCCACCATCCAGTATCAATGGTTGACGGGTCAACACGCGGATTAAACCTTGCGCCCGATACCAGAACATCATTCTGCCATACCTTGGCATACGGGCTTAGATATTCATTATCCGAAGTATAGTCAAGCAGTATAGAAAGCTTCACCCATTCATTCATCGGAAATGTAACCGTATCAGTCTGATATATGTCACAGACGCTTTGCCCCTGAGCAGGCATATGCATAAGCCTTACAATGTTATTATAATCAAGATTTACAAGGACTGTACGGCTCCAGTAATCATCACCGTATGATGTAAGCGTGGCAAAAGAAAACCATTCCATATCCGCTGACGCGGTAAGTGTAATATTCAGTTTTACGTAAAATTCACAGAACACAGCTCCCTGAAACGCGCCCTGCGTTTTATAAAGCTGTATCGTGGGATATCCCCTGTGATTTGTGTTTAAATACGGCGTGACAGAATTGCTTCCGTTTATAAAAGCAAAGTGCGAATATGAACCGCCGTGTTTTGACGAATTGGTCAGGCTGTGATATGTTGTTCCAAGATAACCGTCAGGCACTATATAAAAAGAGTCAAAATCACTTATAGCTTCAAAACCGGTAACAAACTGCTTTGTTATCGAAAACCCGCTTAATCCGGTAAGCGAGCTTATATGCTGTTTTACATCATCCGGCGCCGCGGCAGAAGGAATTGCCGCTTTTTCACAGGAACAAATCCCGGCTGTAAAAAAAAACAATAAACTCACAAAGAAAACATTTTTCATATTTAATCACCTATTTTGCATTTTGATTATTATATATAAAAACTTACCGCCATCAAGAAATATAAAAATTTATTTTAACCGCTGCAGCCCTGCGCTTTGAAAAACTTTTTACTTTATCAGGCATAACGCGCCCTTCAATCTTATTGCTATATCATTATATCACCTTTAAACGGGATTTATTCAAAAGGCCGTATCCATATAATCTAAAGAGACATTTTAAACCGAACAATCAAAACGGTTTAAAATAAAACCGGAAAAAATATTAACGTATTTTCTTTATTCATATTTTTAAATAAAAATAACAAAAGTTTGATATATAAAACTCGCTCTGTTATACTTTAAAAGTAAAAAATAGTGTATTTTTACAGCGTGTTTTTGCGGCTAAATATAAACCGCAGCTGAGAAACCGCGGTTAAACTTCAAGGGGGTTATATATGTTTGGATATCTTGCAATTCTATTTACATTCGCGTTGTTGCTTGTCTTTGCCGTACAGAACGCGGCAGTAGTCTCTGTATCTTTCCTTTTCTGGAAATTTGATGCGTCTTTATCCATAATAATCCTGTTTTTCTTCATTACCGGCGCGTTTTCCGCGGCAATAGCCCTGTGGATTAAAAAGATGAACAAAAAACCCGCGGAACCCAAAGATAAAAACACGGTAATTCCCGAAAAAACGGATAATAATAACTTTAATTAAAACCACAGGTATAACTGTCAGTCAAAAAAAGCTGAAAACTTACGTTTTATAAGCGGTTATTACGCCTGAGATTTAACTAAGACATGACAGAAAAAATATACCCCATAAAATAAAACAGCGGCAAAGGGAGGCAGTGAAGCAGGAGAAGCTTTCCCTTTGCCGCTTTAATTTATCTGAAAACTAACCTATCGCCTTACTTCCTTTTTCTTCTGTCCTTATCCTTACGCACTCTTCCATCGGCATTATAAATAGGAAGCTGAATAAACCATAACCAAATTCAAGCACCGGCCCATACAAAAACAAATTCAAACACAGCAGCCCGGAAAGGAAATGACTGCCGGATAATTAAACAACAAAACTTTAAATACACTTACACGGAAAAAGGATAAAGGCGGCAGAGCATCTGCCGCCTTTATCTTATAAAACTTAACACTTAGTTTAGTTAAGTGCTAAATAGCCTTTTTGCCTTTTTCCCTTGTCCTAATCCTTATCACATCCACCAGATCCGTTATAAATATCTTTCCGTCTCCCACTTTTCCCGTATAAGCGCCTTCAATTATCGCATCAACGGTTTTGTCAACGAAATCTTCGTTAACGGCTATCTCTATCCTTGTCTTTTTCATAAGGTTTATTTCTGTTACTACGCCTCTATAGCTTTCAGAGTAGCCTTTCTGCTGGCCTGCGCCCAGAGCCGGTATTACAGTGATCTTAGACACTTCCGCTTTAAAAAGAGCACTCTTTACATCTTCAAGTTTGTAAGGCTGAATTAAAGCAACTATTAGTTTCATGGTTTTCCTCCTCAATCCAGGATCTGAAGGCCGGAATATGCTTCGCTTCCGTGTTCCGGAATGTCCAGGCCCTTCAATTCTTCTTCACGGCTGACCCTAAGTCCAATCGTGTACTTTATAATAATGAAGAGAGCAAGCGCTGTTACAACAACCCATGCCATAACCGCAAGAACGCCTATTGCCTGTATCTTAAACTGTGCAAGTCCGCCGCCAAAAAACAGCCCGTTAACCGCTGCAGCTCCGCCAAGAGTGGCATAAGAAACTTCCGAGAAAAGCCCGACAGCAAGAGTGCCGAATACCCCGCATGCGCCGTGAACAGATACGGCACCAACCGGGTCATCTATCTTTAAGACTTTATCAAGCAGTTCGACTGAAAGCACAACTATGATCCCCGCTATTGCTCCGATAATTATTGCACTTGCAGGCGAAACCGATGCGCATGGCGCCGTTATTGCTACAAGTCCTGCCAGCGCGCCATTTAACGTCATTGAAACATCCGGTTTGCCGAACAGTATCCATACAAAAAACATCGCCACTATCGCGCCTGCCGCGGCTGCCAGCGATGTGTTCATCGCTATCATACCGATGCCGCGTGCATTGCCGGAAAGCGTGCTTCCCGGATTGAAACCGAACCAGCCGAACCACAGGATGAATACGCCAAGTGTGGCAAGAGGAATGTTATGCCCCTTGATAGCCTTAGGTCTTCCAAGCGCATCGTATTTTCCTATCCTAGGCCCAAGAACGATAGCGCCCATTAAAGCCGCCCATGCGCCGACAGAATGAACAACTGTGGAACCGGCAAAATCTATGAACCCAAGCTTGCTAAGCCATCCGCCGCCCCATGCCCAGTGTCCCACTACCGGGTAAATTAACAGGGTGATTACAAAAGAATAGACAAGGTAACCTACAAATTTAGTACGTTCGGCCATTGCTCCTGATACGATTGTTGCCGCCGTTCCAGCAAAGACACACTGAAATAGCCAGAACGCATACTGCCATCCCGAATCATCGGCACCGGGAAGTACTTTGCTTAGAAAAAAGTTGTCCGTTCCAAACAATCCCGAATGAGAGGTTCCGAACATTATACCGAAACCTACCGCGAAGAACGCCACAGAACCCAGTGAAAAATCCATGATATTCTTCATCAGAATATTTCCCGCGTTTTTAGCGCGTGTCAAACCCGATTCTACCATTGCAAAACCCGCCTGCATAAAGAACACCAGGAAAGCGGCTACAAGCAGCCATACAAAATCTATAGACTTTGCTATTCCCGCAATATCTCCGGCCATTGATGCTTCATCCGCGAAGATAGAGGCGGATGCCGCAAGGATTAAAGCCATCGCCGGAAAAATCCTGCGGGTGAGCTTAAAGATAAGTTTGCTCATTTTAGTTCTCCTTTCTTACTCAAATTTTATTCCAATTATTTGTATTAGAAGCCGTAGTCAACACTTAAAGTTCCAAAACCGTCGTTCTCGTACTGAGCATCAAGAGCAAGCTGATAAGAACCTGACAGGGTTGCGCTGAACTTATCAAGTGTGTATGTTACGCCAATAGTGCCAAGCACTACTGATGCGGATGCTTCATAGCCCCACTGTCCAAAATTGTATCCGCCTGTGACAGAAGCATAAGGTTCAAACGCTTCCAGTTCAACGCTGTATGATATTCCGGCTTCAAGATACCCGCCCGCTCCAAATGTAGGGTCATAAAAAAACTTTACATAAGGCGATGTAACAACATCTGCTGATACTGTTCCGAATACTTCTGTGTCATTGTTAGCTGCCGGATCCGCGTATGGGAAAGTGTAAACCGTAAAACCTGCTCCCAGGCTTATAATGTCAAGGCCGGGAAGAGATTCGCTGAAACTGAAAGTATAATCACTTTCACTGTATTGTCCCGCTTCGATATCATAACTGCCCCAATATCCGAATGATAAATTACCAAGGTTTAAATTAAAACCGGGCTGAACCGCAAACCCTTCGCTTAACTGCTGGCCTCTCCATAAATACTTTGAAACACCTGCCGTATAAATGTTACCGCTTAAATCTGCCGCAACTGCTGAAAAAGAAAACAGCGAAAGTACAAGAACCATAACCGCGAGAATTTTTTTCATCTTAGTCCTCCTTGAAGTTTTTTTGACCCGGGTTCATGACATCCGTGCCATAACCCTTAATTAGCATAAGTCGTGCCACAATTTTAACCACCATTTAATGCTTATTTTAAGCACTTTTTTTACAAATCAAATTCTCGCAGGTCAAATTTTAACCACTTATTGAATATTTGATTAATATTTAACCATTATTTGTTATCTGCTTCCGGTTTATTCAAAACTTTGTTAGACGCAGGCCTTTCGCGCCCATCGCAGCAATTAAAACTCTTTGGCGGATACAAAAGCCTGCGGAAGTTGTTTTTAGAACATAAAAACAAAACAATGCCCTAAAAGCGCCAGGTACGTTGAAACACACCGGGGATAGAAGGCCGGACATATGGAAAAAAACAGCATAACACCCTGAATATTTTCAGGCGGTCAGCCGGTTTTTTTCAATTTTTTATTTCTTACAACTTTTCTGTACAGACGGTAATCTATGCCGTACTTTTTCATCCTCAACCCCATAATACGTTCGGTTAAACCAAGTTCTTTAGCCGCCAACGCCATGTTTCCTTCCGCTGCTTTTAGCTTTTCCACTATCATTTCATGCTCTACTATCCCCACCGCTTTTTGAAGCGTCCCTGAATACGCGGTTTTACTGGACTTATCCGTCTGCAGGGTTGGCGGCAAATGATAAGCGTGTATCACCCCGTCATTTGAAAGTATTACAGCGCGTTCTACACAGTTTTCCAATTCACGCACATTTCCCGGCCAATGGTAAGCTACAAGCAGATCTATGGCCGTAGAGGAGATGCGTTTTATACTCTTTGCGTTCATCTTTGAATACTTATCTATAAAATAATCCGCCAGCATGGGAATATCTGTTTTGCGCTCTCTTAACGGCGGAACAATTATCGGAAACACGCTTAGCCTGTAGTATAAATCTTCCCTGAAAGTTTTATTTTTTACCTCTTCGGCAAGATCCTTATTGGTGGCCGCTATTATCCTTATATCCACTTTAACCGTGTTATTTCCGCCCACTTTTTCAAACTCTCTTTCCTGCAGTACCCTTAAAAATTTTGACTGTACAGATGGTCCAAGTTCTCCTATTTCATCTAAGAATAAAGTACCGCTGTCAGCGGATTCAAACCGCCCTCTACGCGACTGATACGCCCCTGTATACGCGCCTTTTTCACAGCCAAACAGCTCTGTTTCCGCAAGGCTCTCCGGAAGCGCGGCACAATTAAATTTTATAAATGGTTTGTCCGCCCTTTTACTGTTGTAGTGAATCTCCTGTGCTATCAGTTCCTTGCCTACACCGCTTTCGCCCAGTATAAGAACAGACGAATTGGTTGATGCCACTTTTTCCACCATAGTAAAGACATCCATCATGGCTTTTGATGTGCCTATGATATTGGCAGGTTTAAACCTGCTCTTTAATTCCGTCTGAAGCCTTTCATTTTCTTCAATAAGGGCGGCCTTTTCCTCGTGTTCCGCCTGATAAAGCCTCATGGCCTGGGTTATCATTGCGCTTATTATTGTCAGCACCTTTATATCGCTTTCAGCGTCTTTTAAATTAACATACTTTTTATCAAAAGCTATGGTTCCTAATACCTCACAGCCGCTTTTGACCGGAATACATAAAAATGACAGCCCTTCCCCGTCATCTTTTTTCCAGATTCCTGTTTTATTTAAAAATTTTGGTTCGCTGGCTATATTGGCCACAAAGACCGTTTCCCCGCTTTCCACCACCTGCCCCGTAATGCCTTCGCCTACCTTGTACCTTCCTTTTTCCATCCATATATTGGAAAGCCCGTAAGCCGCCCTTATCATTATTTCATTTGTTTTTCTGTCAAGAATTGCTATCATTCCGCGTTTCATGCCAAGTTTTTCCGCGGTTTTTAATAATACCATCTCAAGCATCTCTTTTAACGGCTTATTTTCAACAACAATCTGACTGATTTCATACAGCAGATTTTCAATAACCACATGATAATACATAAGCAGCTCCCTTATACGCACAGTTTTAACAGAAAACAAATAAGCAATAATCATGCCTGCTTCTTATCTGAAAACAACTTTGCTTTTAACCTTACTTATATGGGGTTTTACACATAGAAGAAGAATAAACCCGCGCCGGATGTGATTAATTGTTAATCATCAGTTTTTTAAAATCAAAATCATTTTATCCGGCAGGTTTTAATGATTTTCCGATTACAGATTAAAAATTGTAATACAAACCCATCATGATACTTTCTTCCCATCCAAGTTTTTTATAGAAATCTATTACATATTTGTTGGTTTTATCAGCTACAAGCTGCATTCTTAAAGCTCCATTTTTTAACCCCCACCTTTTTACTTCATCCATCAGCAGTCTTCCGGCTCCCTTGCCCCTGTATTGTTCAGCCACAAATACATCCTCCACCAGAAGCGAAACCCCTCCGGCCGAGGTGGATATAACAATCTGTGCAGTGGCCATTCCCGCGGCTTTGCCGTTACATTCCGCCAGAAACACAGCCCCTCTGCCGCCGCATATGATTTCAAGCAGCCCGTTTTCATGGTTCTTTCTGCCTGTTCTGAAATTCTTTTCAATTAAAAAAAGCGCTTCCACAAAATCCACCAGCACCTGCATGTCTGATAACCCGGCCCTTCTTACCAGAAATTCATATTCCATAAACTATCCCTTCTTCTTTTATATTTTCAGGCACATCGTATGAATACTTTTTTGAAATCGCCGCGGAATAATTCGCAATGTCCGCATATGCCCCTGCAATAGCCCTGTATATATCACAGTTGTACGATTCCGCCCTGACAGTTTTCCCTACCGCTTTTGCCTTTATTACAGCGCTTGCCGAAAGTTTATCTTCCGAACCAAACATTCCATAAGAGTAATTTTTAATAACAATCCCCCAGGGCATGGCACTGTCAAGCGCCATAAAAAGAGCTTTAAAAGGATTATCATCTTCCCCAATGAAGCCGTGACAATTTGCTTCATTTACTTTTAAATCCACCCTTGCGCTGAAACGGCCTTTTTTTCTGCTTTTTTCCACCGAAACTTTCAGAATTGAATATAAAACCCCGTCATATAATCCCTTATCCCTTAAAATGTACAGAAGCTCCGTGAAAGAAACTGTTTTTTCCCTCTTTGACGCGGCTTCAAAAGCAGCCATTACTTTAGCCATATCCCCCTGCATAGGAAGAATTCCTATAAGTTCTTCTATTATTAAGGATACGCCTTTTCTGCCGGAGTGCCTGCTTAAAAGTATTTCCGTTTCCCCTCCGCCAAAATCTGCGGGATTAATAATTTCATACGCCTGTTTATTTTTTAACATGCCGTCCTGATGCATTCCCGAACTGTGAGAAAAAGAGTTACGGCCAAAAAGCGGCTTTGTTATTCCCGGAACAATACCTTCTATTGAAGAGAGCATTTCGCAGGCGGGTATCAGAATTTTATTATTTATCCCCGTCTGAAATCCGGAGAACACATCTTTTCTAACCTTTAACACCGCGGCCATTTCTTCAAGCGCTGCGTTTCCCGCGCGCTCACCTATGCCCATTAACGTTACTTCCGCCTGTGCGGCTCCCGCGGAAATTCCGGCAAGTGTATTTATAAGCGCAAGCCCAAGATCGTTGTGGCAATGCACGCTTATGACAGCCTCCCCGGACGCTGCCTTCGGGACATTTTTAAGAATATACGCTGTAAGTCCGGCAAAGGTGCCCGGAAGCGCGTACCCTGCCGTGTCCGCTATATTTATTGTTACTGCTCCGGCTTCGGTGACCGCGGAAAAAAAATCGCATAAGAATTCCGGCTCTGTCCTTGTCGCGTCTTCCGCCCCGATTTCAACTGTGTCACACATTGTTTTCGCGAATAACACCGCGTCCACCGCTTTTTTTATCACTTCTTCGCGGCTCATTTTAAGTTTATTCTGCCTGTGAATAGGTGATGTGGCAATTGACAGGTGTATGTGTTTTTTTACGGCCTGTTTAACCGCCCCGGCTGCTTTTTCAATATCTTTTTCCAGTACCCTGGCAAACGCGCAGACCGCCGAATTCTTTACGGCGCCCGCAATTATTTTAACAGCTTCAAAATCGCTCTCTGAAGCCGCCGGAAATCCGGCTTCTATTATATCCACACCCGCAGCTTCAAGCATTAAAGCAATACTCAGCTTGTCTTCCAGCGCCAGTGCCATCCCCGGGGACTGCTCACCGTCCCTTAACGTGGTATCAAGTATTGTTATTTTCATAAAACGCACCCGTCTTTTCCGCCGTTATTTTCAACACGCCATCAACAAAATCTTTTACCATGTCAAGAGTTTCAATTGTCCTTAACATATCCTTTTCCTGCGGTTGAACAGTATTGACCGCGTGCACCGGACAGATATCCTGGAACCCATCCAGAAACAGCATGTTATCTTTAAGCGCACCGCTGATATCGCTGATTTTCGCGGCGCTCTCAACTAAATCTTTCATAGTATGGTTGTCAGGCATGCTCTTATTAAAAAAGAAAAAAGCCATAAAAAATTTTTCTATGGACATACATGCCAGGTTATAAAGCAAAACAGGGGTAAATATCCGTTTCTTGCCGGGCTTTGTTGCGGCTTTGTAAAACTGCAGCCCTTCTTTATAGTAAGAGATACATGCATCCTTTTCTGTCTGTATCATTTTGCCGCCGCCTTTTCAGTTTTAACGCCCTGTTGTATTGTATTCTGTGACATATAGAAATTATGCAGCAGCGTCCCGCATATCATTCCTGTTACATAGCCGTATGGCACAGCCGCGGCTATGGTTCCCGTTAATAAAATTACAGAAAATGAATTTTTTTCCTGCGCGTAATTTCTTGCAAGCGACATCAGCGCAATAGCTTCAAAAAAAAGTATCGCTCCAAGCACCGGTTTAGGAAACATTGCTATAAACCCGGACATTCCGTCCCCCCCCATGATTCCGGCTGCAAATATGATAAGGCCATAAATAAAAACCGAACCTCCTGTCCTTGCGCCAAAAGCATAATGCCCTGCCATACCTCCGGAACCGTGGCATACAGGCAGCCCCCCCAAAAACGGATTGATGATGTTCATAATTGAATATGTCATCCCAATCTTACGGGACGTAATCTTCTTTTCAGGGAAATATTCATTTGCCAGTTTTTCAGTAGCATATATGGAGTTCCCCAGTGACAAGGGTATCTGTGGAATGGCAAGCAGAAGGAACCCTGCAATTATGTCCGCTGTCTTCGGGATATATAACAGGCCGGACACCGTTTCCGGTTTTAATAAAGCTGCACCACTTTTACCGCTTATGACAGCATAAATAATCCCTGTTATTATAAGCAGCAGCGCGGGCGGATATTTTCTGTTGCCTAAAAGCACAAAACCTATTATGGCACAGGTGCCCGCAAGCACATAACCGGGAATTCCTTCTGATGGTATGTATACTTTTAAAGCGGTAGTGGCAAGCTGTATCCCCAATCCAAACTGAATGCCCCTTATGACCGTTGCCGGAAGTATTTTTCCGATTTTCTCCAACACGCCTGTCAGGGTAAGAAACAGCATCACTATCCCTATAGACAATCCCGCTCCAAAAATAATATTCCCGGAAAGTTTTTGCGCAATCACAAGCATAGCCACAGCTTTTAACGGCTGGATAGACATGGGTACACCGTAAATAATAGCAGTTACCATCTGTATCAGTCCAAACATTATAAACGCTTTTGCGCCGTCTATTCCCGATGCGGCAATGACAGCAACAAGAAGCGGCAGGGAAGTTCCTATGTCGCCAAACGCTCCTAAAAATTCGTTTCTGTCAAACCTGATTCTTTCACTAAAAAACTTTACCGGGTTTTTCATAATATTACCTCCCTCCAGCCGCTTTTAAGCTATGACATATTTATCCGCTGGTTTTCCTTCTTCAAGCGCATCCAGTATCTCGTCTATTGAATCTGTGCTTTCAATTCCTCCGTACCAGATATTGTCAGGGTAAATTACCATGGCAGGGCCGCGGTCGCAGACTTTAAGGCAGCCCGTACTTGATACCTGCACGGCAAGCCCTCTGTCCGCTATCTCATTTTCCAGATAACCCAGAAGCTGAGGCGCGTCTTTTTTATTGCAGACGCCCTGCGGCGCCCCTGAAGTTCTGAAACTACAGCATACTAAGATGTGATGGTCCGGTTTTTGCATTTTTGTTCCTCCATTATTTTTGTAAACCGATTTACCGCCATGCCTTTCCTTCCCGCTATCCGCATCCGCCGCCGGTTCCCGCGCATGATTGTCCGCAGCGGCTCTTCTGAATTTTTAATACCCCTTTAAGCGGTTTTCCGTACAGCGCCGCGGCAGCCGCGTCTATTACCAGCCCTTCGGATACAAGCGCATATGTCCCCATCGCCATAAGAGTGTACATAGGCTTGGCTCCTACGCCGCTTACAAAAACCGCGCCGCAGTCGGAAAGCAAAGCGCCAAGCTCCTTCCAGCGGAGTATTCCCCCGCCTGATTCCGGGGAGTTTCTTATTTCTATAAGTTTGACGCCGCCGTCACCATCTTTTCCAAGAATCATAAACGACATGGCCTCTCCAAGGTGGGCATTGATAAACACCCCTTCCCTGCTTGCAGCAGCGACATACGGCCTGGCCTTTAAACTTTCATAGACAGCTTTTTCAATCCGGCTGTTATCTATATAACTGCCCGAACAGCCCTGCCCTTCCGCGGAAATTTTCAGGTCTGCCGTGTCTTCGGGATCCATTGCTTCCCCAAGAAGCCCTGCCGCGTCGGCCCTGCATCTGGCACAATGTGACATCTGTTTTATAAATTTTCCGGCTTCCATTCGTATAGCTGCCATTTCCTCCGGCGTGGGCGGTATTATATTTTCAAAAGGCGTACCGGTATTTCTGAAACATGGAATACAGTTTTGAACATCCGCTCCGTTTTCAGCCGCCACCCGGGCCACTTCGGCTATATGTTTTTCATTTATTCCCGGCAGCACAATTGTATTTATTTTTACCGTTATACCAGCTGCTTTAAGCTGCCTGACGGCCTCCAGCTGGCGCGAAAGTATAAGAGGCGCCCCTTCTGCACCGTTATGAACCCTTTTATCGTAACGGTACCAGGCATATATTTTTTTTATGATTTCCGGATCCACCGCGCTTATCGTAATTGTTACGTGGCTTATGTTGTAGTTTTTTAACTCTTCAATGTATGGCAGTATGTTCAGCCCGTTTGTGGCAAGGCATAGAAGAATTTCCGGATATTTCTCGCGCACAAGTTTTAAGGTTTCCAGTGTCTCTTGGGGATTCGCAAAGGGATCCCCAGGCCCGGCTATTCCCACCACCGATATATTTTTTTTACGCGCCATCAGCTTATCCAGATATTCAACAGCCTGTTCCGGCAGGAGGATACCGCTTGTAACCCCAGGCCTGCTTTCATTAACACAGTCAAAATCCCTTGAACAGAAATTACACTGCACATTGCAGCGGGGGGCAACAGGCAGATGTATCCTGCCGTATTTATGCCTTGCTTTCGGGTCAAAACACGGGTGTGAACTTAAGTCGATAGACATAACGTGCCTCCTTTTTACATATAGCTGAAGCCGGCCGCGGAATTCTCCTGCGCGTCTTCAAGCAGTTTATTTACTATCCGGTCAAAAAGCTGCTGGCTGCCTTTATACAGCACGTGAGCGATACGCGCTCCGCCCGCCCTGTCATGCACGGGAAACCCGCACCTGACCAGCGGTATGTTCAGTTTTCTTGAAATTTTGTACCCTTTGCTGCTGCCTATCATAATTTTAGGTGATATTTTTTTTACAGCCTGTTCTATCAATTCAAAATCCGCGTCTTCAAGCACCGTTATTTCCTTTGCATCAAAATCAGGAATGGCTTCACGCAGAAGATTTTCAAGTTTTCCCGCCGGCGCGCCTGACGCGCATACAGAAGGTATCATTCCTATTTCATCAAGAAAAGCAGCCATGGAAACCACAAGGTCTTCTTCGCCAAAAACAGCAGCTTTTACGCCAAAAACATATTTATGGCCGTCCACATATGAATCTATAAGCCTGCCGCGTTCTTTCAGATATTTATCCGGGATCTGCTTGCCTGCGGCTTTTTCAAGCTCTTCCATAAACAAATCTGTGGCCTTTACGCCGATAGGCACGGGCAGTGACGCCCTTTTTACCCCGAATTCTTTTTGCAGGTATTTTCCCGCTGTCTCACCCTGTCCGGCAGAATTACCCAGTTCAATTGTGACAGCCGCATTTGCAGTATCTGTCAGCGCTTCAAGCGGCGTACCGCCCGGCGGAAGAAGTTCGTATCCGCCCCACTGCCCGGCGTCCAAAGTTTCAGAGTAATCCGGAAACAAGGTATACCGCAGGCCAAAAACTTCAGCTGTTTCTTTTATATTGCGCAGATCTTCCGGGGAGAGCATTCCCGGAAATATATTCACGGAATCATTTTTTGTCCCTTTTTTCGCAAGCGCTTCCACCGTTTCCCTGACCGCCGATACAAACCCGTCGGCATGCGTACCTTTATAAGCGGCAGTGGAAACTTTTATCAGCACAGGCAGGCCCTGCCCTGCCCTTTCTTTTTTATAGTCATGCAATATGCGCCCCGCATCATCGCCTATGGTCTCTGAAAGGCAGGTAGTGGCCACGCCGATAAGCGCGGGCCTGTATTGTTTTATAAGATTATCCAGACCCTGCATTAAAGTAAAAGATCCGCCAAAAATGGCTGTGTCTTCAGAAAAACTTGACGATGCCACATCAAGAGGTTCCTTATAGTGGCTTATCATGTACCGCCTTATGTAAGTGGCACAGCCCTGCGAGCCGTGCAGAATGCATACAGCACCCTCTATCCCTTTAAAAGCCAGCACCGCTCCAAGAGGGGAACATAATTTGCAGGCATTTGTAACAGCTGCAGGCGCTTCTTTAGTTTTCATGGTCTGCTCCTTTTCTGTCCGAAAGTATCATTTCTTAGAACCAGTTTCCATACCGGGCTCATAACAGACGAATACACTTCCCCGGCAAAATTCAGCATTCCCGCATATCCGGCAAGCGGAATTTTTCTTTCGTGATTATGGTCGCAGAAGCCTATTCCAATTTTATAGGCGATGGGCCTTTCTTTAACGCCTCCTATAAGCACATCCGCTTTTTTTTCCGTTATATACCGTGACAGTTCCTGCGGGTTCGCGTCATCTATAATTATCGCGCCGTCATCACATATTTTTTTAAGGTCCTCGTAGTCTTCTTTATTTCCCGTCTGGGAACCGGCAAGCACCACATCCATGCCCAATACCCTTAAGGCCTTTATAAGCGAGAACGCCTTAAACGCCCCTCCCACATATAGCGCCGCTTTTTTACCGCTAAGCGCTTTTCTGTACCTTAGCAGCCCCGGCATAATGGCGTCCATTTCATCTTTTACAACCATCCCGGCGCGCTCATTTATTTCCGGGTTTTTTTCAAAAAAAGCCGCGACATCATACAAAGCAGAGGTCATGTCATCAAGCCCAAAATAAGATACCCTGATAAAAGGGATGTTGTATTTTTTTTTCATTATTTCCGCAAGATAAGTCATGGAGCCGGCGCACTGTACAACATTCAAAGCCGCGCCATGGGCCCGTTTTAAGTCCGCGACCCTTCCGTCGCCGGTAATTACGGCATTCACGTTGACACCCATACGGGTATAATAATCCTTAATAATCCACGCCTCTCCCGCAAGGTTAAATTCCCCAAGAATATTTATACTGTAAGGCGCAATCATTGATATATCACCGGTGCCCACAAGTTTTGCTATTGATTCACACGCGGCTTTATAACCGTCTTTCTTTGTACCTTTAAATCCGGCAGAATCAACATTAATAACCGGTATCTTTTTTTCTTCAGAAAGTTTTTTACAGACAGCTTCAACATCATCTCCAATAAGCCCCACGATACAGGTGGAGTATATAAAAGCCGCTTCCGGTTTATGTTTGTCAATCAGCTGCGATGCCGCTTTATAAAGTTTTTCCGCGCCGCCGTAAATCACGTCTATTTCCCTTAAGTCCGTGGAAAAACTGTGCCGGTTAATCACCGGTCCGGACGACATAGATCCGCGTATATCCCAGGTATAGGCCGCGCAGCCTATTGGGCCGTGGACCAGATGAAGCGCGTCCGTTATAGGGTAAAGCACCACCCTGGAACCGCAAAAAACACAGGCGCGCTGGCTTACCGCACCGGAAGTGCTCTTCACACCGCAATTTAACTTAAAGGCATCTTTGCCCTTTTCAAAAACCTGGCCTCTGCGTCCTTCAAGTATTTTAAGTTTTTCCACGGCGTGAACTCCATTGTTACATTATTTTACCGCCTTACATAACCAGTTCAAACTTTTCTTCAAGCGCATCCCTGTCCTGCCTGTCAAGCAGCGCGTTTAAGATATTTTCCAGAAGCCTCATCGCCCCGCGATAGCCTACGCATGGGTTATACTGGTGTCCCACCCTGTCATATATGGGAAAACCAAATCTGATAAGCGGGATATCCTCATCGCGCGAGATATATTTAGAGTAGGAATTTCCTAAAATCAAATCCACTTTTTCATTTTTAATCAGCTGGTGGAAGTAAAAATAATCCCCGCCTTCTTTAACGTTTACATCTTCCCCGGCTGCTTCTCTAATTCTTTTTTCAAACTTTTTTCCCGATGTGCCGGTCACCACATGTCTGACCTTCATTCCGATATCAGTCAGAAATCCTGCCAAAGAAACCATCTGGTCCGGGTCGCCTATAAGCGCCGCTTTTTTCCCGGCAAAATACTGCTGCATGTCAGTGATAACATCCACTGCCTGCCCTCTTTCTGTCTTTATCTCTTCGGAAACACTTACCCCGCCCAGGATTCTAAGCCTGTCAACAAACTCGTCCGTGGCCTTTATTCCAATAGGAAGCTTTAAAATTTCACACGGGACTTTGCATTTTGTATCAAGCGCTTTTGCGGCCGGACCCGACGCGATAGGGCCCAGAGCTATTGTGGCTTTCGAATCCCCGGCTTTTATCAGGTCTGGTATCTTTGTGCCGCCGGACGGGTACATATCATATTTTCCGGTCTGCGGCCCATTTAATACGTTTGAAGTATCCGGAAACACGATTGTTTTAATCCCCATTTCCGAAGCAATCCTTTTAATTTCTGACATATCCGAAGGCTCCACATACCCCGGAATTATATTTATTGTGTTTGTTTTATGTCCGGTATTTACCGGGAAAGCGTCCACAATCCCTTTCACCATATTGGCAAACCCCGTGACATGCGACCCCACATAACTTGGCGTATTTGCTTTTATCACATATTTGCCGTCAGGCACCTTTCCTTCTTCCTTGGCTTTATTGGTTATTTGCGTCAGATCGTCGCCGATAGTCTCTGACAGGCAGGTTGTGTGAACAGCTATTACATCGGGATTATATATTGTAAAAATATTGTTAATAGCCTCCAGCAGATTGGCCTGCCCTCCAAAAACTGATGCCCCTTCAGTAAAAGAACTTGTGCCTGCCATTACAGGTTCTTTATAGTGTCTGGTAAGCGCGCTTCTGTGATACGCGCAGCAGCCCTGCGAACCATGGCTGTGCGGCAGGCATTTATGTACTCCCAGCGCGGCGTACATGGCGCCGACAGGCTGGCATGTCTTTGCCGGATTTACCGTTAAAGCCGACCTTTCCTTTATTTCTTTTGGTGTATGCCTAAGTAACATGATAGAGCCTCCTGTAGAATTTAATTTATACTGCCTGGTCGCACGCGTATGTCGCGGTTAATTCCGGACTGTCATCCCATGGCGCTTTTACCAGGGACCAGACTTTTGTATTTATCATTTTGTCGATATCCCTGTAAAAATTTATAGCGCCCTGAAATCCCGCATAAGGCCCGCCGTAATCATAGCTGTGAAGCTGTTTCATGGGGATTCCATATTTCTGGACCACGTATTTTTCCTTAACTCCGGCACAGAATATATCCGGATGAAATTTTTCTATAAGCACTTCCATTTCGTGATGATTAAGGTCGTCTATAACCAGCGTCTTCGGATCCATATCGGGCATCATGCCTTCATAATTCTTGAATTTAAACTCATCTCCAAGGCGCTTTCTGTCCGCTTCCGTAAGCCTGTCCCTGTATTTTTCCGGATCCGCTGTAACTTTCAGTTCCTCTATATTGCGGCTGTCGGCATCCACTTTAATTGACGGAATAACCTTGCGCCCCTCGTAATCGTCGCGGTGGGCAAACTCATATCCCGCGGCTATTGTCTTCATTCCAATTTCTTTAAAAATATCCTGATAATGGTGGGCGCGCGAACCGCCTACAAACATCATGGCAGTCTTGCCCGCGCATCTGGACGCCACATCATCACGCACCCGCGCAACCTCTTTCATTTCTTCAGCGATAACTTCTTCCACTTTATCCATCAGTTCCTTATCGCCGTAGTATTCCGCTATCTTACGCAGTGATTTCGCGGAAGCTTCAGCGCCTATAAAATTGACCTTGAACCACGGTATCCCGTACTTTTTTTCCATCATCTCGGCAAGATAATTAATTGACCTGTGGCACATAACCACATTAAGGTCGGCGGTGTGCGCGCTGGCAAACTCTTCATATACGGAATTTCCGCTGAAAGAAGAGTGCAGCGTCAGGCCGGCCTTTTCAAATATCCTCTCTATTTCAAAAGCATCTCCGCCAATGTTATATTCACCAAGTAAATTAACCTTATATTTGCCTTCCTTGGGTTCGTCAATTAAACCCACCACATCGGTAAAAACCTTATTATTGGCAACATGATGCCCCGCCGACTGGCTGACACCTTTATACCCTTCACAGGAAAAACCAAATATATTGATGCCGGGATATTTCGCTTCCATTTCCCTGGCTACAGAATGGACATCATCGCCGATTAAACCAACCGGACAGGTTGAAAATATACCGATTGCCTTTGGATTAAACAACGCTATGGCTTCTTCTATGGCTTTTTTAAGTTTCTTTTCGCCGCCGAATATTATCTGCTCTTCCTGCATATCCGTAGACAGCGCGTAAGGCATAAAATTTGTATCTTCCCCTGTAGCCGGCCTGGTCTGATTCCTTCTTGTCGCCCAGCTGTAGAATCCGCAGCCTATAGGGCCGTGGGTAATCTGCAGAATATCCCTTGTAGGCCCAAGTACAACACCTTTGCATCCGGCGTAAGAACAGCCCCTCATGGTAATTATTCCGGGGATAGTCCTTACATTAGCCATAACTTCCGGAACCTGTTCTTCCGGACCGACTTCATTTATGACTATCTGTTTTGACCTCTTCCTGGCGACTTTCGCGGGAAAACAAGCCACAAGTTCCATAGCCGCTTCTTCAGGTTTAAGCTCAGGTTTCTTTTCCATTATGATTCTCCTTTTTGTCATTTGGCGCCGGCGTCATTTCTAAATTTCGTCCAAAACCGCGTCGCCGTCTTCCGCGGTTCTTACCCTGTAAGCATTCAAAACATCTGACACAAATATTTTTCCATCTCCGGACTTGCCTGTTTTATTTACAGTTATTATGGTCTCTACCGCTGTCTTTACAAGTTTGTTAGGAATAACAGTTATAAGCATCCTTTTTGGTATCAGGCGCTGGCTTTGCCCAAGCTGAGAAATTGCCTCTTCATAACCTTTTTCAGCACCGCTTAAAGCTTTAAAATCCACCATACCTTTTCCACGACCCAGAACATCCCTGGCAGTCATAGAACTTATACCGGCTTCGCTAAGCGCTTTTTTGGTCTTATTCATCATATTCATCCGGACTATAGCCATAACTTCTTTCATAATCAGGCTCCTTTTACCGTTTCGGCATCCGCTTCCTTTATGCCGGAGCTTACGGTGTAGACTTCCTCCACTTTTGAAACAAATATCTTGCCGTCGCCAAAAGAACCCTTTGTGCCGGTCCTTGCCGTATCCATTATGATTTTAAGAATGAAATCCTTGTCCTTGTCCGGCATTACCATGATTAACATTTCTTTTGGTATTTCATCATAAGTAACTTCTCCAATCTTAATCCCGCGCTGCTTGCCGCGCCCCACCACATTTAACTTTGTTACCGCCGGATAGCCCGCTTCCATAAGCGCTTCCAGCACCGCATCGGTTTTTTCCGGCCTTATTATCGCTTTAATTTTTAACATCGTAAAACCTCCTTAGGATTTTTTTAATTTGCTATTCCATACGCTATCAGCAGCGCTTCAAGTTCTTCGGTGTTCATGGGCTTTGGAACTACAAGCATTTTGTTTCCGTCAATTTTTTTAGCAAGCCGTCTGTATTCTTCCGCCTGCACATGCTCCGGATCAAACTCTATTACAGTCTTTCTGTTTATTTCGGCTTTCTGCACCATGTTATCGCGCGGCACAAAATGAATAAGCTGTGTGCCAAGTTTCTGGGCAAAAGCATCCATCATTGCCAGCTCATTGTCCACCTTGCGGCTGTTGCATATTATCCCTCCCAGGCGGACGCTTCCACCTTCGGCAAACTTCACAATACCCTTGCATATATTATTGGCCGCGTACATTGCCATCATTTCGCCGGAACATACAATGTATATTTCTTCCGCCTTTCCTTCGCGTATCGGCATTGCAAAACCGCCGCATACCACATCACCCAAAACGTCATAGAAAACATAATCAAGCGCTTCCGACGGCGCGTAAGCACCAAGCTGTTCCAGGAGATTAATTGAAGTGATTATTCCCCGTCCGGCGCATCCCACTCCCGGCTCCGGGCCCCCGGATTCCACGCAGATAGTGTTTCTGTATCCCGGCTTGCGTATATCTTCAAGTTCTACATCTTCCCCTTCATTCCTTAACGTATCCAGAACAGTTTCCTGATGCAGCCCGCCAAGCAGCAGCCTTGTTGAATCTGCTTTTGGGTCACATCCCACGACCATTACTTTTTTCCCCATCTCGGCCAATCCCGCCACAGTATTCTGGGTGGTAGTGGATTTCCCGATACCGCCTTTTCCATAAATCGCTATTTTCCTCATTTCTCCGCTCCTTCTTAAACGAATTTTAAACCACATAACTGTAAATAGCATTTATCGTGCCATATACAACAAATATAAAAACCCCTATTTTGCTGGCTTTTATATCAAAAAAAACAATTTAATTAATCCGCAATCCTACATTTGTGTAATACGAGAAATAAAAAATACTTTAATGTGGTATTTTAAGAATGACATAAAGAAACGGCTTGGAATCGCAGAAATTCTGCAGGAATGTAAGCACGAAAAGTAAAAATTAGAAAAACAAAATACCGGACAGCCGGCAAGTATAGCACACAGAAAAAGAACCAAAGGCCGGAAGAATAGCGCGGCACACAGACAATATTAATCACACCGTAAATTGCGCGTGAGTTTTTATTATAAAAAATTTTGATGTATAAAAATAAAAAAACCGCGGTTTTAACACCCGCGGTTTTTTTATTTAACGGCAAAGGGCAGTAGTCACTTTAGGAGAAGGGTTTCCCCTTGCCGTTTTTAATTTTTCTACATAATTATCCTATAGCTTTGGTTCCTTTTTCTTCTGTCCTTATCCTTACGCACTCTTCCAGAGGAAGAATAAATATTTTCCCGTCGCCGGTCTCGCCTGTCTTAGCGCCGGCTACTATCGCTTCAACAGCCGGTTCTACAAATTTGTCATTCACTGCTATTTCCAGGCGCAGCTTGCGGAGAAGGTTTCCGGTTTCCCTTATTCCGCGGTAAACTTCGTTTACGCCCATCTGCCTGCCGTGGCCAAGCACTTCGCTTACAGTCATAAGATTTATGTCTTTTTTGTAAAGCGCCTGTTTTACTTCTTCCAGCCTGTACGGCTGAATTATCGCTATTATCAGTTTCATATCATCCTCCTTTTGTTATTCAATCAGTGTGTATGCCCTTTCATTGTGCTCGGACAGGTCAACCCCGATATTTTCGTCTTTCTCTTTTATCCTTACACCCATGGTTAAATCTATTAACTTAAAGATTACAAACGTTCCCACAAAACTGTAAGCCATTGTTGCTACAACCGAAATTAACTGAATCATAAACTGCTTTGGATTGCCGAACATTGTGCCTGTGCCAAGCGCGTTAACAGCCGGATTTGCAAGCACGCCTGTTAAAAGCGCGCCCACCATTCCGCCCACACCGTGCACTCCGAAAGCGTCAAGCGAATCGTCGTACTTGAATATTCCTTTTACTATGCTGACTGCCACAAAACAAACTCCTGCCACAGCCGCGCCTATAATAATCGCGCCGGTCACATCCACAAACCCCGAAGCAGGTGTTATTGCCACAAGCCCCGCCACAGCGCCCGATACTGTGCCAAGCACAGTCGGTTTGCCGCTGTAGAACCATTCAATTACAGCCCATGTTAAAGCCGCAGCTGCTGCAGCCGTGTTTGTTACCACAAAAGCGTTTGCCGCAAGGCCGTTAGCGCCAAGAGCGGAACCCGCGTTAAACCCGAACCAGCCGAACCATAAAAGCCCCGCGCCAAGAACCGTAAAAGGCATGTTGTGCGGTATAGGCCCAAGCGTACCGGTATTTTTTCTTTTTCCTATTACAAGAGCTGTAACCAATGCCGCGATACCAGCGTTTATGTGAACAACCGTGCCGCCCGCAAAATCAAGCGCGCCCATGGCACCTAACCAACCGCCCTTTCCCCATACCCAGTGGCATACAGGGTCATAGATAAACGTGGACCACAGAACCGTAAATAAAAGGAAAGAAGAGAATTTTATCCTTTCAACAAAAGCTCCAAAGATCAGAGCCGGAGTGATTATGGCGAACATTGCCTGGAAAATCATAAACGCAAGGCCGGGAATGTTGGAAGCGTAATTGCTGCCTTCCTGCCCCACACCGTTTAACATAAAGTGCTGGAAGCCGCCTATAAATTTACCGCCTTCTCCGAAACTTAAACTGTATCCGATTATTACCCACTGAAGGCTTATAACCGCAAGCGTTATAAACGCCTTCATAAGAACGCTTAACACATTTTTCTTTCTTACCATTCCGCCGTAAAAGAACCCCAGTGCCGGAGTCATAAGCATTACAAGCGCCGCGCTTACAAGCACCCATGCGGTGTCGCCGGCGCTTATGGCAGGCACGGCTTCTTCCGCGAACGCGGGAATGCTGAACAACCCAAGCGCTGCCGTGATAAACCCAATTAGCTTTTTCATTTTATTTTCTCCTTTTATAGTATTAGAAACCGTAAGCTACGCTTAAAGATCCAAAACCGTCATTTTCATATTGTTCATCAAGCGCAAGCTGGTATGAACCTGACAGCGTGGCGCTGAATTTATCAAGGGTATACGTCACACCAAGCGTTCCAAGAACAACTGACAGCGACTTTTCATAGCCCCACTGTCCAAAATTGTATCCGCCCGTAACAGAAGCATAAGGCTCAAACGCTTCCAGTTCAATACTGTGTGATATTCCGGCTTCAAGATATCCGCCCGCTCCAAATGTCGGGTCATAAAAGAACTTTACATATGGCGCTGTAACAACATCCGCTGAAACGGTTCCAAATACTTCAGTGTCATTATTTGCCGCCGGATCCGCGTAGGGAAAAGTATAGATTGTAAAACCCGCTCCAAGGCTTATGATATCAAGCCCGGGAAGTGTTTCACTGTAGCTGAAAGTATAATCGCTTTCAGAGTACTTTGCCGCATCCACATCATAACTTCCCCAGTAACCAAATGACAGATTGCCAAGGTTAAGGTTAAATCCGGGCTGAATTGCAAATCCTTCACTTAACTGCTGCCCTCTCCATAAATACTTTGAAACACCTGCCGTGTAAATGTCAGCGCTAAAGTCTGCCGCAACTGCCGAAAAAGAAAAGAACGAAAGTACAAGAACCATTACCGCGAGAATTTTTTTCATCTTAGTCCTCCTTGAAGTTTTTTTTGACCCGGGTTCATGACGTCCGTGCCATAACCCTTAATTAGCATAAGTCGTGCCACATATTCAACCATTAAATTTGTATTATTTATAAAGGTTTTTTGTCATTCGTAAAAAGCACGTGATTAATTATTAATCACTTATGTGTTATCTGGTTAATTATTAATCATTTCAAAGGGGATGCAGCAAACAGATTAGATGCTTGGAAGCATGACAATAACAGAATAAATTCAAACACGGTTTTGCATTATATTGTAGATGTGTGATATATTACGCATTGCCTTTTAAACCGGACAATTAAAAAACAAAATCAAAGGCGAGACGCAATATATTGCGTCTCTACGTTAATACATAAATAATAATACAAAAACAAGATCAAAACCAAGACGCAATATATCGCGTCTCTATGTTAAAACATAAACAATTAATCAAAGTCTAAAATAAAAAAGCCGCGGGCATCAGCGCCCGCGGCAAAAAGAACAAAAACGACAGTAAAGAGAGGCAGTGAAGCAGGAGAAGCTTTCTCTTTACTGCGTTTATTTTTTTGTACTTAACCTATAGCTTTACTTCCTCTTTCTTCTGTCCTTATCCTTACGCACTCTTCCAGCGGAAGAATAAATATTTTTCCGTCGCCTGTCTCGCCTGTCTTTGCCCCGGCAACTATCGCCTCAACAGCCGGCTCTACAAATTTATCGTTTACGGCTATTTCCAGGCGCAGTTTACGCAGAAGGTTCCCTGTTTCCCTTACTCCGCGGTATACTTCATTAACGCCCATCTGCCTGCCGTGCCCAAGCACTTCACTTACAGTCATTAAATTAATGTCATTCCTGTAAAGCGCCTGTTTTACCTCTTCCAGCCTGTACGGCTGTATTATTGCCACTATAAGTTTCATATCGCCTTCCTTTCTTTATTCAATCAGCGTATACGCCCTTTCATTATGTTGTGACAAATCCACTCCTATATTTTCGTCCCTCTCTTTTAATCTTACGCCCATTAAAAGGTCAATTACCTTAAAAATTATAAATGTCCCTATAAAACTGTATACAATGGTTGCACCAACCGCCGCGGCCTGTATAACCAGCTGTTTGGGGTTGCCAAACAAAAGGCCGGTGCCAAGCGCGTTTACAGCCGGATTTGCAAATACACCTGTTAACAACGGGCCTATCATTCCGCCCACACCGTGCACGCCAAACGCGTCAAGCGAATCATCATATTTAAATTTCATTTTTATAATACTTACCGCCACAAAACATAACATAGACGCGATAACCCCTATTATTAAAGCCGCGCCTGCGTCCACAAATCCGGCAGACGGGGTTATTGTGGCAAGCCCGGCGATAGCTCCTGATACGGTTCCAAGCATCGTCGGCTTCCCGTTGCGTATCCATTCAATAACGGCCCATGTTACCGCTGCTGAAGACGCGGCCATATTTGTGGTTACAAAAGCATTGGCCGCGATTCCGTTCGCGCCAAGCGCCGAACCCGCGTTAAACCCAAACCAGCCAAACCATAAAAGCCCCGCGCCAAGCACCGTAAAAGGAAGATTATGAGGTATGGGCCCAAGCGATTCTGTACCTTTTCTTTTACCAATAACAAAAGCCGTAACCAAAGCCGCAATGCCGGCGCTTACATGTACAACTATACCGCCGGCAAAATCAAGCGCGCCCATTTCTGCCAGCCATCCGCCTTTTCCCCATACCCAGTGGCAGATAGGGTTATAAATAAAAGTTGCCCATAAAACCGTAAATAAAAGAAAAGATGAGAATTTCACCCTTTCCACAAAAGCGCCAAAAATTAAAGCCGGTGTGATTACAGCGAACATCGCCTGAAATATCATAAAAGCCAGGCCCGGAATGTTAGGCGCGTAATTACTGCCTTCCTGGCCGACGCCGTTTAACATAAAGTGGCCAAACCCCCCTATAAAACCGTTGCCTTCGCCAAAACTTAAACTGTAGCCTATTACCATCCACTGCATACTGATAACAGCAAGCGTAATAAACGCTTTCATAAGAACGCTTAAAACATTTTTCTTTCTTACCATCCCGCCGTAAAAGAACCCCAGTGCCGGCGTCATAAGCATTACCAGTGCTGCGCTCATTAATACCCAGGCGGTATCAGCGCCGTTAATACCGGATCCTGCCGCAGATGATACTTCTTCGGCAAATAAAGAAACACCCGCACCCATAAAAACAGCCATAATAATAAACATAAGCCTTTTCAATATACATAACCTCCATAAATAATACTTTTTAGCATGCAACTATTCAAAATATAAGCAAAACCCATGCCACTTGTATATATACGGGGTTATAAGCATTTTTGATATTTTAGGATATGAAAATCTGATTAGTTTTTAATCAGGAGGAAAGCATAGCGCATTAAGTTATAGGCAGTTAAGCAATAGATAACAAACAGAGTGTTGTTTTTTCAAATTTCGCTATTGCTTAATACGCAAAAGTGCTATATTTTTAATTCTTACAGCCCGTACTCTTTCATCTTTGCCTTAAGAGTGTTTCGGTTTATTCCAAGCATTTCAGCGGTTTTAGACTTATTATAATCCGTTTTAATAAGTATTTCTTCCATAAGCCTTCTTTCTATTCCGCCTATCACTTTCGCGTAAATCTCCCCTTCATGGGCTTTATATATCTCACTGTCTAAATACCCTTTTATACCCGAATCTTCTTTTTCTGTCTTTCTCTCTGAATTTATAGAATCCGGAACAAGCGATATATCAATCAAATTTCCCTTTGACATTATAACCGCGCGTTCAAGCGCGTTTTCAAGCTCCCTGATATTACCGGGCCATTCATATGACACAAACATATCTTCGGTTTTTTTATCCAGCCCCATTACGTTTTTACCATACATTTTATTGAACTTTTTTATAAAAAAGTCCGCCAGCAGGGGTATATCGTCTTTTCTTTCCTTCAGCGAAGGCAATTTAACATTTATCACATTAAGCCTGAAATATAAATCACTTCTGAACTTTCCTTCAGCGGACAGTTTTTCAAGATCCCTGTTGGTGGCTGATATTATCCTTATATCCACCTTTACAGGTTTTTCGCTTCCCAGCGGCTCTATCTCTTTTTCCTGTATCGCGCGCAGCAGCTTGCTCTGCAGGTGAAGCGGTATTTCGCCCACTTCATCCAGAAAAAGCGTGCCGCCGTCCGCTATTTCAAACCTTCCTTTTTTTCTTGCAGCCGCGCCTGTAAACGCGCCTTTTTCATACCCGAAAAGCTCCGATTCAAGAAGGTTTTCCGGTATCGCCGCGCAGTTTACGCTTATTATTTTTTTGTCCGCCCTATCGCTTAAAAAATGCACCACTTTTGCTATAAGTTCTTTTCCTGTGCCCGTCTCTCCTGTTATTAAAACAGGCGCCATAGTTCCCGCAACAGTTTTTACCTGTTCCATCACTTTTCTTATTATTTCATTCTTGCCCACTATATTCTTTACGCTTGATTCGGTCTTAAGCTCTTTTCTTAATTCTGTATTTTCATCAATAAGTTTTTTTGTGGCTTCTTCCTGCCTTTGATGGCTTCTTACCCTGTACGCCAGAAGCGACGCTAAAAGCGTAAGCGTGTCTGTAATATCGTCAAAATTTTCCGCGTCGGAAAACTTTCTTTCCACCGCGATTACGCCAAGCACGTTTGCCCCGGCCTTAATGGGCGCGGCAATAAAAGATATCTGCCCCATTCCCGAACGCTGAATCTTTAACCGGTTAAGAAACATCCCCTCTTTTTCAACATCGCGCACGCCGATTGTCTGCCCTTTTAAAACAGCATTGCCAATAACACCTTCGCCTATTTTATAAATACCTTTTTTCATTGCTTCGCCGCTTATTTTATATCCCGCTTCCACTTTAAGTGACGACGGGTCGTCCTTATCAAAAAGCACAAACATACCCCTTAAGATATCCATTTTTTCCTTTAACACTTCCATGATGCTGTCAAAGATAGCCGTTAAATCATCGCCGGCTTCTATGATATTAAAAGTTTCTATAAGGACTTCCTGCAGCATCATTTTCGAATGAAGCCTGTCTCCCATTTCCTGGCGTATTATAATCTGCGCCGCAAGTTCCGATACCATAGTTAAAAGCTCCAGGTCTTCTTCGGAAAACGCGTCTTCTTTATTGCTGTCAATACTTATGACGCCTATAATCTCATTTTCCGACCTTATCGGCACCGCAATTTCTGACAGCAGCCCTTCTGTTACCGCCACGTATAACGGGTCCTGCCTGGTATTATTCACAAGCTTTGGCAGCCCGCTCTGCGCCGCCCAGCCGGTAATTCCTTCGCCTATCTTTAACTTGGTACGGTGCGCTATCTTTTCATCTATCCCTTTAAACGCTATTATGTCCAGCACGCCTTCTTCTTTGTTTGTCAGCATAACGCTTCCTGTTTTAGCGCCTGTTAACACAAGGCACCGTTCCAGGATAAGTTCAAGAAGTTCGTTTGTGGTATGCGCCTTGTTCATTTCAACGGCAATGTAATGAACAAGCTTAAGCTTGTTAATCCTTGCTTCCAGCCCTGCCTGCAGGGATAGATCTGACTTTTTTATCATTTTGCTTCTCCTGTTTATGCCTTACCTAAAATAATATATAACAAAATTTAACCACTTTCAACACATTAATGGTTATTTTTTAACCACTTTAACAATTATATTTCCATCTTTCCCCTTTATCTGCTACAATTACCTTACGGCACACAATTTGCTTATATCATATTGAGAGATAAAATTAATTAAACTTAAATAAAGAGGTGTAATTATGGCAAAGAAAAAAGCATTAAAGAGTCCTAACCCGGCTGATTGTTTTGGGGAGAATGTCTTTAACGAAAAGAAGATGAAAGCCCTTCTGTCTCCTGCGGTTTTTAAGGAACTTAAGAAAACCCTGGACTTTGGCTTTCCCATGTCAAAATCAACCGCGGACGCGGTGGCAACAGCGATGAAAGACTGGGCAATAAACCGCGGCGCAACCCACTACACACACTGGTTTCAGCCTTTAACCGGCATTACCGCCGAAAAGCACGACAGTTTTATCACCCCGGTCGCGGACGGCACCATTAAAATGGAATTTTCCGGCAAGCAGTTAATTCAGGGCGAACCTGACGCTTCATCATTTCCGTCAGGCGGCTTAAGGGCTACTTTTGAAGCGCGCGGCTATACGGCGTGGGATCCTACTTCACCGTGCTTTTTAAAAGAAGACGCGGAAGGCGACCTTACACTTTACATCCCCACAGCTTTTTATTCATACACCGGCGTCGCGCTTGATAAGAAAATTCCCGTACTTCGCTCAATGGAAGTGGTTTCCAAACACGCTTTAAGGCTTTTAAAAGCCCTTGGCAATACCACAACAAAAAAAGTTACACCCACACTTGGGCCTGAACAAGAATATTTTTTAATTGAAAAAGAGTACTTTATGTCCAGAATGGATCTTATAATGACAGGCCGCACGCTTTTTGGCGCGCCCCCTCCCAAGGGACAGGAACTGGAAGACCAGTACTTTGGCTCCATAAAAGACAGGGTGTCTGCCTACATGACAGACCTTGACCAGGAACTTTGGAAACTTGGAGTACTGTCAAAGACAAGACATAACGAAGTTGCCCCCGGACAGTTTGAAAACGCGCCGGTATTTAATACCCTTAACCTTGCCGTTGACCATAACCAGATAGTCATGGATACAATGCAGCGCATAGCATTAAGGCACGGCCTTGTCTGCCTGCTTCATGAAAAACCTTTTAAAGGCGTAAACGGTTCCGGCAAACACAACAACTGGTCTTTAAGCACAGATGACGGACAGAACCTTCTGGAACCCGGAGCGACACCGCATGACAATATGCAGTTTTTAATTTTCCTTGCGGCTTTAATTCAGTCAGTTGACAAACACGCGGATATGCTGCGCGGCACCTGCGCGTCTGCAGGCAATGACCACAGGCTTGGCGCCAATGAAGCCCCGCCTGCTATTATTTCCATTTACTTAGGCGAGCTTCTTTCAGCGGTTCTTGACAAGATAGAAAAGAATGAAAAATTCATCGCGAAAGACGCTTCTTTCCTTCACATGGGCGTTGACCTTCTTCCCCGCTTCCCGCTTGATAATTCGGACAGAAACAGGACATCGCCTTTTGCCTTTACCGGCAACAAGTTTGAATTCAGGATGGTGGGGTCTGCCATGTCATGCGCAAGCCCGAACATAGTATTAAACACCATAGCCGCGGAAGCATTTGATGAATTCGCGACGCGCCTTGAAAAATCCAAGAACGTAAAAAAAGAGGCCTCGGCAATTGTGGCGGAAGTTCTTAAGAACCACAAGAAAGTAATCTTTAACGGCAACGGGTATTCCGCGGAATGGGAAAAGGAAGCCGAAAAACGCGGACTGCCAAATGTTAAGAACTCCGTTGACGCGCACAAAGCATTTACCACCAAAAAAGCAAAAGATATTTTTGCAAAATACGGCGTGCTTTCCAATGAAGAACTTCACAGCAGGTACGAAATTTATATAGAACAGTACGCTAAAATAATCAACATAGAAGGCCAGACAGCATTAAAAATGGCAAAGACACTCTTTATCCCCGCTGTTATAAGATACGCAGAATCACTGTCTGATGCTGTAATTAAAGCAAAACAGGCCGGCGTTTCAACAAAAACGCAGTCACAGCTGTTAGAAGAGGTAACTTTCCTTCTTGAGTCAGCTTCAAAAAAGACAGCAGCACTTGAAGCAGAACTTGGAAAAGCCGCTAAAATAGATGAAACAGTTAAAAAAGCGGAAACTTACAGGGACAAAGTTTTCACTGCTTTTACTTCTTTAAGGGAAGATATAGACGCGCTGGAAACAATAATGCCGGAAGCCGCATGGCCTGTTCCGGTATATTCGGAGATGCTGTTTAACCTGTAAAACAAGCAGTTCAGCGGCTCGGAAGTTCAGCAGCTCGGAAGTTCAGCAGCTCGGCAAGAACAAAGGAACAAGGACAAAAAAGGAAGTAAAACAAGATAAGATATAAAAAATAAAAAACCCGCACCTTAAAAAGTGCGGGTTTTTTATTTTGCATGATTAAGTCTTAACGCGGTTTTGCATTTTACCGTAGAGGCGTAATATATTACGCCTCGCCTTTAAATAAAAGACCTGGACGCAATATATTGCATCTCTACGTTAACAAAAATTACCCGTACAAAAAAATCCGGAACAAAACATCAAAACCTTGGATTTGTAGCCTTTTTTGTTTTAAATATTTCGTCTAACATCTTTTTTGACTCTCCGCCTGAAAGCGCTTCTGCGGCGGAATTATTTCCGGCTTCCACCATTTTATCAAGGACTTCCCGCGATGTATTATCAGCCGTATAAATCTTTGCCATTTCTTCAGTGACCACGGGTTCTATTCTTAAATAGCCCCTCTTCACATTTTTAAGCATATTCCCCATCATATAATCAACAGACGCGGACTGCGCGGTCATAAAAAGCCCCATAAAGTCCATTCCAAAGCTCCAGTCGCGTACTGATTTTAATTGTTTCTTTCTTTTCAGCTCTTCGGCAAAACTTGCTATGGATACTATTTTCACGTTTTTAAACTTTCTCTTTTTGCCGACAAAATATTTATAAGCTTCTGTAAGCCCCATCATAGCCGGATTATTTGCCCACGACCCGCCGTCCACATAGCCGCAGTTTTCCTCACCGGCAAAACACGGAAAATATTCCGGCAGAAAAGTAGGCGCGGCAGAAGAACACGCCACAGCCTGCCACAGTTTAATTCCGCGGTTTTCTTCAAGGTTCCGGTGGTGCGGGGTTTTAAACACCCTTGTCACTCCTTTTGTAACGTTAAACGAGGAGATACACATATAATTACCAGCTTCAGCAAAAGTCTTTTCCCCATATATTTCCCTGTACGCCTTTAAAAGCTCCGCATTGGAATGTTTGCTTGTGAACAGCACCTGTTTTATCTTTCTGAAGAAATCAGTTAAACTGCCCTCCACGTTATAATGGAATATTCCCGGCCCTTTTTCCCTGAAGAACTGCACCAGTTTCACGCCGCTGACGCCCACAGAAAGCGCGGCGCCGGAAATTGCCCCGGCAGAAGTAACGGCAATCAGGTCAAAATGGTCCGCGGCTTTTTTTCCGTAGTGCTGTTCCAGCCTTGCAAGCACGGCAGCAGTATATATTCCAAGCAAACCCCCGCCGTCTAATGCCAGTATTCTGAATTCCTTTTTCATGTTTTCCCTCCCATAAAAAATAACGGTTTAAGCAATTAAGCTGTTAAGCAGAAGCGAGATATTAAAAATGTTCTGGTAGACGCGGGTCTTCAGCCCGCGGCAGTTGTATTGCGCCTTAAAACGAGCCGTATCATGATACGGCTCTACATTAAATAATAAACCACCTCAAAAAAGCAAAAACGCGCGGGCTAAAGACCCGCGTCTACCAATACAAATAAAATCCAAATAAAAAAAGCCCGGCTGCGCTTTAACCACGCAAACCGGGCTTCTATATAACATCAATTACTACCTTAAATTATAGAAATTTGCCCTGCCGTTGTACTGTGCTAAATCACCCAGCTCTTCTTCTATCCTTAACAGCTGGTTGTACTTTGCGATACGGTCGGTTCTGGAGAACGAACCGGTCTTTATCTGTCCCGCGTTAGTCGCGACAGCAATGTCCGCGATTGTCGCGTCTTCTGTTTCACCGGAACGGTGTGATACAACAGCCGTGTAACCCGCGCGTTTTGCCATTTCAATCGCGTCAAACGTCTCTGTAAGCGTGCCTATCTGATTTACCTTGATAAGGATGGAATTGCAGGTATCTGCTTCTATTCCCTTTTTCAGAATAGCCGGATTTGTTACAAATAAATCGTCCCCTACAAGCTGAATTTTCTTTCCCGCTTTATCCGTAAACAGCTTATGTCCTGCCCAGTCGTGTTCTGACATTCCGTCTTCAATTGATATAATCGGGTATTTGCTGATAAGGTTCATCCAGAAATCCACCATCTGTTCTGATGTTAATTCTTCTTTTGTGGATTTTTTGAAGATATACCTTTTTTTAGCCTCATCATAAAATTCAGACGCTGCAGGATCCATTGCTATTGAAATATCAACACCCGGTTTGTATCCGGCTTTTTCAATTGCTTCAACAAGAAGCTGAAGCGGTTCTTCGTTTGATTTGCAGCTTGGCGCGAATCCGCCTTCATCGCCGACCGCCGTGTTATATCCCCTTGCTTTTATAACTGACTTTAAAGCGTGAAAAGTTTCCGCTCCCCATCTCATGGCTTCGCTGAATGACGGCGCGCCGACAGGCATTATCATAAATTCCTGAATGTCCACATTGCTGTCAGCGTGTGCTCCGCCGTTTATTACGTTTGCCATAGGAACCGGAAGCTGTTTAGCATTGAATCCGCCAAGGTAACGGTATAACGGAAGACCATGAAGCTGTGCCGCCGCTTTTGCCGCAGCCATTGAAACCGCAAGAATCGCGTTGGCACCAAGTTTTGCCTTTGTAGGCGTACCGTCAATTTCTATCATCTTTTTATCAAGCCCGGCCTGGTCAGAAACGCTCATTCCCTTTAATTCTTTTGCTATTTTTTCATTAACATTGTCAACGGCTTTTAATACGCTCTTGCCGCCCCATTTTTTCTTGTCGCCGTCACGGAGTTCAACAGCTTCTTTTGTTCCTGTGGACGCGCCTGAAGGCACTGCAGCCCTTCCCATTGTGCCGTCGCTAAGAATTACATCCGCTTCAACTGTAGGATTACCGCGTGAATCTATTACCTGTCTTGCATGTATCCGTTCTATGCAGCTCATTTCACTACCTCCTGTAGATTAATAAAATTGGTTTATTTTACTGCGGTTTTAAACAACGAAGTTAATAATACAACAAAAAATAGGGCAGGTAAAGGGGAAAGTAATGAAAACGAGGGACGGATGCACAGATGCACAGAGGGACGGTAAAATCTTTCCCTCAACCGGAAATCTTTGCAATGATAACGTTATTATATATACTGCCGCGGGCTGAAGACCCGCGTCTACCAATACTAAAACCAGACATTTCAAATCTACAATCATCCGGTGTTCCTTCCGTCCCTCTGACCATCCGACCTTCCGTCCCTCCGGTTCTTATGCCGTCTTCCTTACCACAAGCTCTGTTCTCATAATCTTTTCAAAAGGCTGGGTCCAGGGTTCATTAATGCCCCTTACCGCCATTTCAAACGCCTGCTTACCCATTTCATCAATGGGCTGCCGCACGGTTGTAAGTTCCTGTTCTCCTGACGCTTCCACATCGTCATATCCTATTACCGCGATACGTTCCGGTACGGTTATGCCGTTTTTTCTGGCTTCGTTTATAAAACCCTGTGCCACATAATCGCCCGCGGCCACAAATACCGCGCGCGCTTCATTCATAAACATATACCGAAAAGCCTCTTTTCCGGATTTATAATTATACTCTTCAACCTGAAACTGCATATGTTCCGGAAGTTCAATACCTTTCTCCTTTAAACCCTTTTTAAACCCTTCAAGCCTTTCTCTCTGAGAATCTGCAGTTTCTTTATTTCCGGAAATAAAACCTATGTTAGTGTAACCGCACTGTGCCATATATTTTCCGACTTCATAACCGCCTTTTTCACTGTCAGAAGAAACCTTGTATGTATTATTGCTTTTTCCTTCCACCACCACAGGTACAACCCCGGCTTTTTCCATAAGTGCTTTATGTTCATCATTAAGGTTATAAGCCATTATTATCGCGGCATGTGCCTTTTTTTCATCCGCTATTTTCTTATAAACGTAATCTATCCCGCCTTTTTTGTCCGCCGCCTTAACGGTATAAACAAGCAGGTCATAATCGGAATCATAAGCCCTTGCCTGTATAGCCCAAAGCATCTGCACCGTGTACATATTGCGAAGGCTTGGAACCACTACCGCTATATTTTTTGTTTCAGCCATACAACCTCCTGTTAAATGCCGCGCGTCATTTTTCTCTTCCGGTGCCGCAATATGCTTTTTTCAGTCCTTAAACTTTAGACCCGCCTGCATCACCTTGTGTTCGGCAGTTTCCCCGCCCACGTAGCCTTCGCCGTCAATGTACCAGTGATTTTCTTCTTTTGGTTTTCCGTCACCCTGATCCATTAAAATACGTACATGCCACGCGTCTTTTTCTTCGCCTTTAAATATAACCTTTTTTACTTCAACTGTTTCAAAGTCCATTTTTACTTTACGGTTTATTACAATAGGCCACAGCATCGCCGCGGCTTCTGTTTCCTGATGCCACTTTTCGCCGGCCACAAACGGATACTTAACAAACAAGACCTCTTTTTTTAATACCACGTCATAGCTTAAGAATTTAAAGAGCGGATAAGGGTATCTGATAAGTTTCATATATCCGCCGGTGTCTTCAGTGCGCACAAAAAACCTTACATCAAAACCCGGTACATTATAAAAAAAATAATTCTTACCGTCAATTTTACGCTCTTCCGCTATTACTGCCTTTACTTTAAGGGTCTTTTTTGGCTCCGCTTTAAAATACCCCTCATAATTCCAGCTGCTGTTTACGCTTATCGGGTACCAGTATTCAGCCTTTGTAATTCCGCCAAATATAAGGACTAAAATACACGCCGCCATAATAGTTTTTTTCATAAAACACCACCTTAATTTTTTAAACAATCCATTCTAACGCGGGCTTATTTCTTTTCTTTAGTGATTAGTATTTGTGTTTCAAAGTAATTGCCATAAAAACTTCGTTTTATTTCACTTCCATCGCGTGCTATAAAAACGGCATCTCGCCTTCCCTGCTCCGGTATATTTTCATATTTTATTTTCACCGCATTTGCATTTGCGGGATTTTCCAGCGGTTCATTATCCGGGCCTAAGAATCTTATCTCCGAAACATCTCCACTGCGAAAATAGGAATATTCTTTAATACAAAAATTTAATTTATTGTTATAGACCGGAGCACCATCGATACCAAGGCTGACCATTCTTGCTAATTTTCCCGTCTCATCATATAAATAAAGAAAACCCGCAGAACCATTAAGATCAAGCAGCATGAGATTTTCATTTGCATCGTAATATTTCTCTGACACTTTCCGATTTTGACTGTCATATTCACGTTTAATAATTCCCAGACCATCTTCTCCCGATACAATAGAACCGTCACAATCCATTAAATATTCTTTCAGTATTGACCCATATGAATCTCTTTCTTTAATTGAACGATGTGTTATTAATTCACCCTTTAAATTGTACCTTGCATTCATTAACACCCTTCCTTTGCTATCCATTTTTTTTACTTTACGATTTAAACCGCCCTTTATTTCCACCGGATCTCCCCGCTGATCAAAATAACCCACACTTTCAAACGTGCCTTCGTCTTCATATTCATATTTAACTTCCGCATAGCCAAATTTATTCAACGCTTTTTCACTTTTATCATTAAAGCTGATTAATGATTTAAGCCTGCCTTCATCATCATAATACCTTTTTTGTTTAAATTCTAAATAATCATCAGTAATAAAATTATCTTGTTTATCCATAAATTTCATTTCAGTAACCAAACCTTCTTCGAATTTCATCCAGAATTTGTAGGATCCTCCATTAAAAGGAACTAAATCCCCGCTGTTATTTAGAGCATAACATACCGCCTCATTACCATTAATTAGCATATGCCTATCGTATGAACCGCTATTATCTTTTGTAGGCTGTCCTTTCTCATCATAATATATTCTAACCTCTTCATTATCAGCATATTTAAATTTTATGTTGCACACATTAAAAAACGGATCTTTTGCCGGCTTGCCATCATAAAAATAAGTTATTTCCTTATTTCTTCCCGTATCATCAATAATAAATTCATAACCATGAACCTTCATCACATTATCTTTATCAACTTCATATTTCCCTTCTATGGATGAATACTTGCCGTATTGTGCCGTTGTATAATATTTATACGAATTCGCATAAACACATGAAACGAACAACACAAACATTATTAATAAAACAAATTTAATTTTATTACGTATAATTTTCATTATTTCCCCATAGCCATTTTTCTTAATTTTTCCGGCATTTTTTCTATCGCGTACCTTAGCGCCGTCCTTGGCATTGCGCGCCGGTTAACGTACACAAAATTAAAAACTTCCTTTTGGTGTTTCTTTGACGCTTCCTTTAACGCCCAGCCATAGCCCTTTAACACAAGGCCGTGCGGGTCATTCATCAGCTTTGAGGAAAGCCCGAATATCTCCTTTAAATACATTCCCTTTTTACCGGGCACTATAAACGTAACGCATGCGGCGCGCCTTACTATAAAATTTTTACTGTCTGCCCATTTTAAGATTTTCGGCAGAAGCTCCGGAAACTTAAACAGAAATTCCGCGGCAACGTGCGTGCCAAGAGAATCGCAGTCGCCCCAGTCTTCCAATTCCTCCTTAACCCACCTGCCAACATATCCAAAATGTCTTTTTTCGAATCTTTTTTTCGCCTTCCATATAACTTCAATCCCTGTTTTTCTTACATCGTAAATACCCGAGGAAATAAGCGCGTCCGACAGCTTAAAAATTCCATCTATATCCGTATTTTTTATTTTTTGGTAAATCTCCGCGGCAAGCGCGTTTATTACAGGCAGCCTTGCGCCGATGATTTTTTTGGCATTAACCATAATTGATTTTTCATGAACTTCCCTGTATTTCTTATCCGCGCGTTTGTTAAGGCGGTTTTTGACGGTGTTTACAAGATTTTCAGCGTTCATCGGCTCTCCATTATTCATTTATACACTTATTATTATCCAAAACAGCCGCCCTTTCAATACCTATTTTCTGTACTTATGGTATTAAACAAAGCGCCGGCAGTCAAAAACTGTTTTTAATGGCAGCAGGAACAAAACAGATTCAAAGAACATAAACAGCACCGTCTATATATGGAGTTTTATTATTTAAGCACTATAATCCTGCCCGCTTTAAACCTTTGTATTCCTTTTTCCCCTTCTGCAGTTAATACATAATAATAAGCCCCGTTACTGAGCCCGGCAAGTTTTTTTGCCGGAATACTGACTGTATTTATTCCCGCCTGATTATCCACTTTATATTCAAATTCTTTTATCAGCCTGAAAGAAACAGTGTATAAAAGAAAACGCACTTTATCATGCCTGTATTTGGCGCTATAAGCGCCATTTATACCGGTGTGATTTCCCGGTATAAACGGATTTGGATATATATAAACTTCTTCCCCGGCCACCGGCAGCGCCGCGCTTACAGGCGTGGGAGTGTGCGTGAAAGAAGGGGTATTTGTGTAAGTTGCGGTATGTGTCATCGTGTAAGTATCTGACGGCGTCTGTGTAAAAGTATCCTGAGGGGTGTTTGTCTTTGTCTGCGAATATGTGAAGGTGAAAGTATTTACGGGAGTACTTGTCCCGGTCTGTGAATAAGTCGGGGTAAATGTGTTTTGAACGGTGTCTGTATTGGTGTGCGTGTGTGTTGATGTAAACGTGTCCTGAACGGTATTTGTGTTTGTATGCGTGTATGTGGGGGTATGGGTTGAAGTGGAAGTCTGCGTATAAGTGTACGTATGTGTGTCCGTTTCAGTTGCCGTGGGCGTGAAAGTTAAGACAGCGGTATTAACCCAAACCGGGCAGAGTTCATCAAAAGAAGAACCGCCAATCAAAGCCGCATTTGAGCCGTCTGAATCCGCAATATAAATATCATAATCTCCGCCGGAATTATTTATATAAATAACCTTCTGCCCGTCATCATAATATGCCGGATCATTATCGTCCCCCGCTGACTGCAGCAGCGCCAGCCTTGACGTGCCCGAATAATTCATTGTGTAAATACCATCATCCAAGTCAGCAGGTTCTTTTGAAATAAAAAGTATCTTATCTTCAGCAGGGCTGCACGAAGGATACCAGTCCGGCACCGTGTTATCAGTAAGCCTTGTAATTGCCTGGCCGTCTGATTCCATTATATAGATTTCATCGCTGTCAGCTGCGGCGCCAAGCCTTGAAACAAATACAATGCGGCTTCCGTCACGCGTAAAACAAGGGTCCCACTCTTCGGTTGTGTTCATCAAAGGTGTAAGGTTAAGCTGCCCCGTACCGTCAGATGACATAATAAAAATATCGCCATACCCGTCATCGCGGTTTGATTTAAAAACAATTTTGGAACCGTCCGGCGAATACGAAGGGTCATAATCACTTGCTGTATTGTCTGTAAGCTTTATTACCTGCAGCGTCGCAAGATTAATCTGATATATTTCATTATCTCCGTCCGCGTCGCCGTAAAAGACCGCGTACAAACCGTCCGGTGATACAGACGGGTTTAATTCATTTGCCGGGCTGTTTGTAAGGTTTGTTTCAACCCCTGTTTCAAGGTCACGCGAATATATTTCCCAGTTTCCGTCCCTGTCTGTGGAAAATAATATTTTACCTGTTAACGATATATTCTGCGTTGACGTGGGCGTTGCCGAGTTTGTATAAGTGTGAGTTTGCGTGTATGTGTCTGTCGGGGTGTTTGTTGAAGTGTCTGTCGGGGTGTTTGTTGAAGTGTCTGTCGGGGTGCTTGTTGAAGTGTCTGTCGCGGTACTTGTTGAAGTGTCTGTCGCGGTACTTGTTGAAGTGTCTGTCGCGGTGCTTGTTGAAGTATCTGTCGGGGTGCTTGTTAAAGTGTCTGTCGCGGTGCTTGTTGAAGTGTCTGTCGGGGTATGCGTGAAAGTGGGCGTTGATACAACGCTTCCCGGGAAGTAAAAATCATCAAACCACGCTGTTTTGCCCGCGGTAAGTGTTCCTGTCCGCATTCCTATT